>JBDNDR010000253.1:0-3755 GCA_046718995.1 Fimbriimonadales bacterium | reverse complement strand
CAATCCTGTGCGACTCAGCGGACAAGTATCTGTCCGACCCCTTTTGGGATGATGAGCGATTTTAGCCTTCAATTTGGGGCAGGCGTAGCCGAGGCAATCCGTGCGCACGCCTGCGAGGACTATCCCCACGAGTGTTGTGGCGCACTGTTGGGCACAGAGGAGGGCAACAGACGGCTTGTCGGTCGCATCATTCGCCTCACAAACGAGCGCACCGACGAACGGGAGCGACGCTTTTTCGTCAGCCCCCAGCAAGTACTGATGGTGGAGCGTACCGCCTCTCGGGAAGGACTTCTGCTGTTGGGCTTTTACCACTCGCATCCCGACCACCCCGCCATCCCCTCGGAGTATGACCGTCAGCACGCCCTGCCCTACTATTCGTATGTGATAGTCTCCGTTCAACAGGGTGAACCGAAGGAGATACGCTCGTGGCGCTTGAACGAAGACCGAGCGGGATTTACTGAAGAAATCTGTGTAGAGTAGTCCGAGCGGCTCACGGTCGAGAAGAATCACCGCGTGGGTCTCCCCCAGAGCGAGGGGAGACCCATAGGTTTTAGAACCACACCGTAATCTGAGCCGAGCGTGAGGTGCCGTTATAGGTGGCGGTGATTGTCACCGTGGTGATACTGAATCGGGAGGTGGTTCGGATTGTGAAGTTCACCGAACGCGCTCCTGCAGGCACGGTGACACTGCTCGGTACACTGGCACGCGTGCTATTGGAACTGCGCAGTTGAACAACGGCACCGCCTGACGGCGCTGGACCCGAAAGGGTTACCGTCCCTGTCGCTGTGCTACCGCCCCAGACCGATGTCGGGCTAATCGTGAGCGACTCGAGCGTGACGGAGGTCTGGGCTGGGTTCACCGTGAGGTTCGCTTGGCGTGAGATGCCGTTCGCTGAAGCAGTGAAGGTCACGGTGGTCGACGACGATACGGAAGCGGTCGTAATGGTGAAGCTGGCGCTCGTCTGACCTTGTGCGACCGTCACGGAGCTGGGCGCGGAGGCAACCGACGGATTACTACTACTGATGTTGACGACGAAGCCCCCAGAGGGTGCAGGCGCACTCAGGGTCACCGTGCCCGTTGCGTTAGTGCCTGCCGTGACGGAGGTGGGGCTGATAGTGAACCCGCTGAGTTCGGGTGGGGTCGAACCGCCACCGCCCGCAGCAAGCAGAGCTTTATTCACATTCAGACGCCCAGCGTTGGGGGCGATGGTGCGCGAGCCATACGGCTGGTAGGGGTCTACATTCTGTTCCAGGAGGCTCCGCAGCTGTTGGTTGCTCAGGTTGGGATACTGTGCCCAGATGAGTGCCGCCGCACCTGCCACATGCGGACATGCCATAGAGGTACCATCGTAGGAGGCATAGCGGTTGTTGGGGATGGTCGACAGAATCGCCACGCCCGGTGCTGCGATGTTCACCCAACTCCCGAACTGCGAGAAGCTGGCAAGCCGGTCACTCGAGTCGGTCGCTGCCACAGCAATCACATTCGTGTAATAGGCAGGATAGAGGGGCGAACTGCTTCCACTATTGCCCGCGGCGGCGACCAGTAGACAGCCACGATTCCAAGCATAGGTGACGGCATCCGCCAGCGTCTGGCTGGAGCTGGAGCCACCCAAGCTCATGCTAATCACATGCGCGCCGTTGTCCGCAGCCCAAGTAATCCCTCGTGCGATATTGCTCAGCGAGCCAGAGCCGTTGGCATCCAGTACCTTGACGGGCATCAGCTGGATGAACGATTGCGCATTCGGGTTCGAGGGGTTCCAACCTGCCACCCCCGCGATACCGACCCCGTTGTTGATTTGCGCCGCCGCGATACCTGCGCAGTGCGTACCGTGCCCATTATCGTCTAAGGCGTTCGTGGTATTGTTGACGGTGTTGTAGCCATAGACTGCGCCGTTAGAGAGGCGCCGCATCTTATTAGTCAGGTCGGGGTGGTTCGAGTCGATACCTGTGTCTACTATAGCGATATGAGTCGTCCGCTGAGGTGTCCAGCTATCCCAAGCGAGGTTGGCTTGGATGCGCTGAGGACCGTACTGTTGTCCGTAGCTCGGGTCGTTGGGGGTCGCTAAGATGCGGTAGATATAGTTCGGTTCCACATAGCGGACTCCCGGGAGCGCGTTGAGGAACTCGGTGGCGCTTTCCATCTTAATTTGGGGCGCCAGCTTGACGACATAAAAGTTGAGAGCGGGGTTCTCCTCTTTGATGCGTCCAACGAATTCCATCGCCTGGAGCGCCAGCGCGCTCTCTAACTGGTTGACCCCGACGATGAGCTCGCCGGGCACATACTCTGCCTGCGCTAATGAATTGGGCTGAGGGATTTGGCTAAACCCCATCATCAGCCCAAGGAACATACTGAGCAATGCCGTCCTTTGGATTAGCATCGTTCCCTCCGCCGATAGATTCCTATTCTGCAGAGGCGATTCCTGCTACTGTGGTGGGGTAAAGCGGGATTTTTTCGCCCAACCCTTGCATTCTGTGGGGCGGTCGGGTATAATAGTAGTCCGCGGGGGGATGCCCGAGCGGCCAAAGGGGCCAGACTGTAAATCTGGTGGCGGTGCCTTCGCAGGTTCGAATCCTGCTCCCCCCACCACCTTTCCCCGCAATGTCTTGGTACTCACCTTAACAAATCGTGTCCCCCTGAACAATATCGCCCTGCCTGCCGAAAATACCTCTGGGTTATAGCATATGGCAGAGCGTATTCTAATCGTTGATGATGAGGAAGACCTGCGCTATGTGCTTTCGCGTCAGCTCCGCAGAGATGGCTATCAGATTGATACGGCTTGTGACGGCGACGATGCGGTAGAGAAGATGCGTCAGAACGAGTATGCAGTCATCCTCACAGATATGAAGATGCCCCGCCGAGATGGGTTGGGTGTGGTGAGCGCCGCCCGTGAGCTCCTGCCGGAAGCCGAGATTATCGTGCTAACAGGGCACGGCTCGCTGGAGAACGCGCTCCAGGCGTTCAAAGCAGGCAACATTTTTGAGTACCTCCTCAAGCCACTGGACGACATCGCTGTACTCAACACCATCGTGGCACGCGCATTGGAACGGCGTAACCTACGCAAACACAACCGCCAGCTCTTTGAACAGCTTCAGCAGGCATACGAGGAACTCAAGCAGAAGTCGGAACAGCTCATCCAGCAAGAGAAGATGTCGGCAGTGGGTACTCTCGCTGCGGGTGTGGCACACGAGTTGAACAACCCACTAACGGCAGTGGTGGGCTTTGCACAGTTGCTTCAGGAGAAACTCACTATCAAGCGTCCCACCAACTGGGACGACGCTGAGTACGAACGGTTCCAGCGCGCTTTAGAGAACTTGGTTCAAGGCGCTCACCGGGCACGCGATATTGTGGCGAGCCTCCTACGCTTTGCGCGCACCTCCCGCGCTGAGTCGCGCACTTTGGTGGACATCCATCAGGTGTTACGCGATACCTTCGTGTTCACCGAGCATCTGTTCCTCCGCCACGGGATTTGCCTCCAGAAGCAGTTCGCTGAGGAAGTACCCTACTTATGGGCAAACGCCTCGCGCCTGCAACATGTGTTCACGAACATCCTCATCAACGCCCAGCAAGCAACGCCTTCTGGTGGCACCGTCACTGTCCGCACCGAGTACGACCACGAGCGCGGCGGGGTATGGGTCTTTGTGGAAGACAATGGAGCGGGTATCCCCCCAGAAGATTTAGAGCGTATTTTTGAGCCGTTCTACACCAAGAAATCGGAAGGGACGGGGTTGGGGCTTTCTATTACGCGCCAGATAGTA
>JBDNDR010000252.1:0-3768 GCA_046718995.1 Fimbriimonadales bacterium | reverse complement strand
TGTTATCTCGCTGGAGGGAGGCAACGGTGCGGGGATTTCGGGGCTGGCAGTAGATAGCGAGGGCGACCTCATCGCCACCACCCAACGCACGCTCACTCGGATACGCGGAACGGTCGCAACGCCCTTCGGTCAGTTCAGTGGCGCATTTCCCTTCCCGACCAGCCTCGCCTACTACGGGAACGGATTTGAACCGTTTGCGGGCGAAGGCATCTTGATTGTGGACGGTTCGTTCACGGCGGTGGGCGGACTGTTTGCCGTCACTCCCGTACCGGAACCCAGTAGCCTGTTGTTGTTAGCCTCGGGACTGGTGCTTCTACGCCGTTTCCGCAAGTGAGATTAATGGGGGAGCGCCATAAGCCTCCCCCCAACCTACCCGATGCACAAACTATCCATGCATGCAGGGCATTACGCAATGGCTGAACCCCGACTGTAAGCGTGATTGTTCGGGATAATACACAATTAGCACATTCCTCTTGAATTTTGCCCCCTCGGTGAATCCTTTTGCCTTCTGAAAGCCTCCAATAAGTGGAGGTAGAAGATGTCAGTGCAGACAGGTGTACAATCGTCGGATCAATCTGTAAGTCGCAAGCAGGCTCACTACCGTGTCTTAATTATTGGTGGGGGCACCGCCGGGATAACCGTCGCCGCGCGCCTCAAGCGAAACGGCATCGACAAGGTCGCGATTATTGAGCCTTCGGAAGTCCATTACTATCAGCCGTTGTGGACACTGGTGGGTGGCGGAGTCGTTCCAGTCCAAGAGTCCGCACGCCCTGAACGCGCCTACATTCCGAAAGGCACCGACTGGATCCAAGACTACGCTGATGGGTTTGACCCGGACAAGGGGCTGGTCTATACGCGCAGTGGTAAAACCTATGGTTATGACTATCTTGTCGTTGCACCAGGACTTCAGCTGGACTGGCAGAAGGTTGTCGGGCTTACCGAGACCCTGGGGCGCAACAATGTCAGTAGCAACTATACCTACGAGACGGCGCCCAAGACTTGGGAGTTCCTCAACCAGTTCCGTGGTGGGGTCGCTCTGTTCACGATGCCCAGCACCCCTGTCAAATGCGGTGGCGCGCCCCAAAAGATTATGTACATGGCGGCTGACCTGTTCCGCCGAAAGGGTATCGCCAAAGACACCCAAATCCTATTCTACTCGGGGAGCAACACGCTGTTCGGGGTACCCGAAGTGCGTCGCGTCTTAGAAAAAGTGGTGGAACGCTACAACATCCAAGTCAACCTGAACTATAACTTGGTCGCCGTGGACCCGATTCGGCGTGTTGCCACCTTTGAGGCGACCCCGAACCACCCTGATGTGCAAGCCAACCCCGACAAACCTGCTCCACTTGTAGAGGTGCCCTATGATTTTCTCCATGCAACGCCACCTCAGAGCGCGCCCGATTTCATCAAGCAAAGCCCCCTCACCGACGGCTCCGCGCTGGGATGGATTTCGGTGGACAAGGACACGCTTCAGCACACGCGTTACCCGAATATCTTCAGCTTGGGCGATGCGAGCAATCTGCCCACCTCCAAAACGGGCGCAGCCATCCGCAAGCAGGCACCTGTACTGGTGGAGAACCTCATCGCTGTTATGCGCGGTCAAAAGCCGTCCAAGTCGTACGATGGTGCTACCGCCTGTCCCATCGTCACCGCCTATGGCAAGCTGATTATGGCGGAGTTCATCTACGACTCCAAGTGGAAGCCCTCCATCCCGCTTATCAAGACTGACCGTGAGCGATGGGATATGTACATGCTCAAGCGATGGGGACTGCCCTTCATGTACTGGCACTTGATGCTCAAAGGTCTGGCATAATGGAGTTCAACCTGCTCGCTTGGTTGGGCGCGGTCTTGATAGGGCTATCTCTGGGCTTACTCGGCTCAGGAGGCTCTATCCTGACCGTGCCCATCCTGGTTTATCTTGTGCGTGAACCTGAAAAGCTGGCGATTGCCGAAAGCTTAGCGATTGTTGGGGCAATCGCGCTGGTAGGTGCCCTACCCTACACTTTCCAGCGGCTCGTCGTTTGGCGAAGTGTTTGGCTCTTCGGAATCCCCTCTATTGTCGGTACTTACACCGGTGCGTGGCTCTCCCAGTGGGTGAGCGGTTCGGTCCAGCTGAGCCTGTTCGCAGGGGTGATGCTGGTCGCTTCGTGGATGATGCTACGCCCCTCAAAACTCAATCCCAAGAGTGCTGAAACCCATCCCGTGTGGCAGATTGCAATGGAAGGATTTGTGGTAGGAGCGCTCACCGGGCTTGTGGGGGTCGGAGGCGGATTCCTCATCATCCCAGCTCTTGTTCTGCTCGGTGGGCTAACGATGCAGCAGGCGGTCGGCACCAGCCTCTGGCTGATTGGGTTCAAGTCGTTCAGCGGATTCTATAAATATGCTCAAATCCTTCCCTCGCAAGGCTACACACTGAACTGGGAGGTGATTGTTATGTTCAGTCTCATCGGAGCGATTGGAACCTTTATCGGGAATCGCGTTGCCGTGCGTATTCCCCAAGCACACCTGCGCCAAGTGTTCGCTGGAGTGCTCATTTTGATGGGGGCATTCATTCTATGGCAAAACTTACCCAAAATACTCAGCACGAACGAAGGAACATCAGCGATGTATCAGGAAATCGAACCGAGAGAAGCGAAGCAATGGATTGTGAATGGCGCCCAGGTGATTGATGTGCGCGAGCCGTTTGAGTTCAACAGTGGGCATATCCCCCAAGCGAAGAACATTCCTCTGGGGCAGCTGCCCCAGCGTCTCAACGAGATTAGCCGTGAGAAACCCGTCCTGATGGTCTGCCGAAGCGGCAACCGTTCCGCGCACGCCTCCCAAATCCTTGTGCGTGCTGGCTTTGATGGCAAGCAGGTTGCGAACCTGCGCGGTGGGATGATACGCTGGCGCGCTGAAGGTGGGGAGACACGCTAAGCTACTCATACCGCAGCGCTTCCACAGGGTCTCGTCGTGCGGCGCGGTAGGCGGGTACAGTGCCGAAGAATAGCCCAACCAACCCACACACCGCCAGTGCCAGCGCGATGGTGTCCCAGCTCACCACGGGCGTCAGCACGGTATAGCGGTCTAAAATAGTGCATGCCAACCATCCTACCAGCACACCCAGCGCGCCCCCAATCAGCGCAATCATCACCGCCTCCAGCAAGAACTGACCGAAAATGTCGCGCTGGCGTGCGCCCAGTGCTTTGCGTATCCCGATTTCGCGAATCCGCTCGGTCACACTCATCAGCATCACATTCATCACGCCGATGCCACCCACCACCAGCGCGATGGAGGTGATACCGGTCAACGCCACCTGAACAATCTGGAGCAGGCTGAACAGCCGACTGAGCAGCTCCTCTTGGGTGAGTACGGTAAAGTCCTCGCTCCCGTCATGATTTTTGCGGATTGCCTCGCGGAGATTGCTCACAATTTGGTTCGGTTCCACATCGGAGGCGGTCTGAGCGATGACACGGTGGAGTTGGAAACTACCCATCGCGCGTTGGAGGCTCTGCAAAGGCGCATAGATTGCAAACTCGAAGCCGCCACTGCCCAGAAGCGAACGGTCAGTATTCTCAGCGGTGACCCCAATCACGCGGAACGGCACCCCGTTCAGGCGCACGGTTTTCCCGACGGGGTTCTCTTCCCCAAAGAGCTGTTGAGCAGGTTTCGGTCCAAGCACACACACATTCTGGTTCGCCTCAGCTGCGTTCCAGAGTCGCCCGTGTGCCAGGCGGTGTGGGCGCATCAGGAACCATTCGGGGGTCGTCCCGATAATCAGCGCCGCGT
>JBDNDR010000251.1:0-3772 GCA_046718995.1 Fimbriimonadales bacterium | reverse complement strand
CCGACATCGTGAACGGCGACATCACCCTCGCACGAAACACCCTTAACGACCAGATGAAGGCGATTGACGAGCAGGTGGAGGCAATCCGTCAAGAGGTGAGCCGACGCCAACTGATGCTCCGTGAACAGTTCGCTCGTATGGAGCGGATGGTCAGCCAGATGCAGGCGCAGGGCGCACGGCTCTCGGCAATGGCAGCGGCATTTCAGACCGGTATCTCTACCCCGCAACGACGCTAAACTTGGAGGAAGCTAAAGTATGTATGGCGCTGGAAATGGAACCAACCGATACTTGGAGACGGCAGTAGAAACTGCCAGCCCCGTCCGATTGGTGGTGATGCTCTACGACGGGGCGATTCGCTTTCTAAACGAGGCGAAGCAGGCAATCCAAAATCGCGACTTTGAAACCCAAAACCTCAAGTTCCAAAGGGCACAACGAATCTTGGCAGAGCTTATCAGCAGCCTCGATTTTGACAAGGGTGGCGAGATTGCCGAGAACCTGTTCCGCCTCTATACCTATATGTACAATCAGCTGGTGGAGGCGAACCTACAAGATAGTATTGAACGCACCGAGCATGTCATCCATCTGCTGAGCGAACTGCGTGAGGCGTGGGACACCATCGCGAACCAATCTGAAGTGCCCGTCCCCACCCCTGCGCCGACGGTGAGGTTGAGTTTGAATGGGTAGCCGCGTGATTGAGAGCCTGCTCCACGAGTTCTGGCTCCTCACCCTCTGCTTGGAAGAGGCGATTGAGGACGACGAGTGGGACACTGTCACCGAGCTCCTCCAACGGCGCGAGGAGACCCTGCGGATGCTGGAGCATTTAGACCCCGAGCCGCAGTGGCTCCCCTCGCTGCGGCGGGCGATGGACGCCGATGAACGGTGCCAGCAGCTCCTGCGACGCAAACAGCGCGCCCTCCTGTTAGACCTAGACCATGAGGTTCAGCAGCAGCGCGCGGGCGAACATTACGAAACCCCTCCAAGCCAGCCCCCCCATCACTTTGAGGCAGAAGGCTGAGTATAATTGAGGGCGATGGACGGAGTCATACGAATCACCGAGCGTCCGCGCCCGCCCCGCCCGGAGGAGCTGAACCTGCGCTTCTCTGAGAAGGCGGTCAAAGAGTTAGAGGCTCTGCTGACCCACTACCCCGATAAGAAATCGGCGCTGTTGCCGGCGCTCTGGATTGCCCAGCGTGAGTATGGTGGGCACCTCACCGCCGATGCGATTGCCGAGGTCGCCTATCGCCTCCAACGTTCCTACGCCGAAGTGGAAGGCGTCGCCACCTTCTATACGATGTACAACAAGGTGCCGGTCGGGAAGTATATGCTGGAGGTTTGTACGAACCTGACCTGTATGCTGTGTGGCGGGTATCGCATTTTGGAATATCTCCAGCAGAAGTTGGGCATCCAGCTGGGCGAGACGACCCCCGACGGGATGTTCACCCTCGCCGAAGTCGAGTGCCTCAATAACTGCGGGGATGCACCCGTGATGCAGGTGGGCGACATCTATTGCCGACGGCTCACTCCCGAAAAGATCGATGCGCTACTGGAGGAGCTCCGCAACAGCGACGAGCATACGGTTGTCCAGCTCGCCGACGCCGAAGTGCAGATGCACCTCGCCGAGTGGGAGCGCCCGCAACCCTGACACCGAACCCCATGACCTCGTGGGCTAAATACGACCCAGAGCGCGATAGTTGGACGCTCCAAGTGCATATCCAGCCGAGTGCCAGGAGCAACCAGGTGGTGGGCGAGCATGGTGGCAGACTCAAGGTGAAGATTGCCGCGCCCCCCGTCGACGACCGCGCAAACGCCTGCCTCGTAACTTACCTCGCGGAGTTATGGGGTGTGCCCACCAAACAGGTTCAGATTATCTCAGGACACAGATCCCGCCAGAAGACCGTGAGGGTCAGTGGTGCGGGCAGTCAGGTGCCCGATTGCCTCAGCCGAATCCCGACGGACAGTCCCTGAAGCTCTGCCTCTGCTTCTGAAGCAAGGGGTGACCGCCCAATCGGCACTGGGAAAAGTGCGTATAATTCAGACGATGATTGCACCGCGCTGGTGGTTCAACCTGCAGGAGTATCGCCGTCGGTTGATGGACTACTCGGATGAGGAGGTAGTGGACATCTACTTCCACATTCATCCTGTGCGCTATCGCGAGCATTACCTGTGCGTGTTGCAGGAGCTGCGTCGGCGGGGTATCAAGCCCCAGGTAGCGGAGCGTCCACTGCCCGATGTACGCTGGTGGCTCCCTCAGTGGTTAGAGCGGTGCCCGTGGCTGGTAGCGAAGCCGCGGCGATACCACCTCGCTCTCTTAGTGCTTTCTGGGCTACTGTCTGCGCTCCTCACCAGTCTGGCGCTGATGCCCATCGCCCTGTTGGTCAGTGGGCTAGATTTTAGGGGGCGACTGCTCTCGGTGCTTTACCTGCTGTGGATGGTGGGTGCGTTCGGCTACGGTGTGCTGATGACCTATCGGGCAGGGGCGCGGGGCAAGCTGACGCTCGTGGCTCTGCTGGGCAGTGGCGTGGCTTGCTGGCTGTTTACGGGAACTCCCACTTTCCAGCAACTCTGGTCTGACCTGCTCAAACCTGGCACAACGCCGTGGGTCAATCCGCTGGTCGTGTTCTAAGGGATGGGTAGCACACCGCTACGGTCAATCTCCACGCCATAGAGGCGCGTCTGCACGACCAGGTAAGCGCGCTGATACCGTTTGAGCTCCGCGTCAGGGATCCATAGGGTCAAGCGGTTTCCGCTTTGCTCATAAACGAGGGGCGACTGCTTGTCGATGCGCCATCGCCGGGACTTCCACTGGTTCTCGGCGTCGATTCCTATCAGCGTTAAGTCTATCTGGACGCTATTGCCCAACGGCTTGTGCGTCTCGACCACCACCTCCAGTCCCAAGCGGTGCGGGTAGACCTCCACCTGGCTCAAGTCGGCGTTGGGACGCAGTCGTAGCATCGCCCCGTCGTCCACCGGGTTGCGATAGATGTGGCGGGGTGCCTCTGCCGGGAGAAACAGCTCGTTCTGACGCAGGAAGCTGGTCAGGAAGCGTGGCATGAGGGCGACTTGGCTTTCGTGTGCCATCAGGGCGCGCCGCTTCCGGTCTTGGGCGTCTTGGCTCAGGTGCAGGATTTGCCAGTTCTCATAGGTTAGCCCCAGCGGCGGGGTCAGGTCGCGCTGGGGATGCTCGCCCTGAGGTAGGGGCCAATCGCCGCGATGGACGATGTAGTAGTATAGGCGCGGTCGCTGGATAAGTAGGTCTTGGTGGTAGGCTTGTTCCAGTGCTTCGCGCACCAGCAGTGCGGATGCCATATGGTCGGGATGGTCGTCCAGTGGGTGGCTAACGAACACATCGGTCGGTTGAAACTCTTTCAGCACGCGCTTGAGGTCATCGATGAGGGCGGGTACTGTGTAGGGCTTTCGGGGCGAGAGGGCATCGGGGTAGGGCACTTGGTTCGTCTGGGTGGTGGCGGAGCGTGTGGGGCGGTTGGGGTTTTGGAGCATCCGCCACAGCCCTCGGTCGGGATAACCCAACAGCACAACATCCTCGTCCTGAAGCCCCAGCAGTCGGCAGGCGTGTCGCAGTTCTTGGGTGCGCAGGATGCCGAGTCCCAGATAGTCTTCGGGGGTCGGCTTGGTACGCGAGGCGAAGGTCGCCGCACCGGAGAACCCGTCGCCTGCTGTGATGGAGACAACTCGTACGGCGCTACCTTGACGCACCGCCTCCGCAATCAAGCCGCCACAGCCTAAGACCTCGTCGTCAGGGTGGGGGGCGATG
>JBDNDR010000250.1:0-3781 GCA_046718995.1 Fimbriimonadales bacterium | reverse complement strand
CGACCTATGGGTCAACTTTGCGTTCCGTGTGGCGATGGTGTGGGTGACCGCGTGGCTCATCTTCCAGGTGCTAAGGAGCCACTTAGAGTACCGCAACGAACTGGCGGAACTACGGGAACGGTTAGAACTGGGTCAGGAGCGTGAACGGATTGCCCGCGAGTTCCACGATGGCTTGGGCAACACGCTGGTGAACGCCATCCGTGGGCTGGAACTGCTCTCTGTGCGATTCCGCAACCAAGTAGCCGAAGCGACCGAAACACAGATTGCCGACTTAGCCTGCCTCATTCGCACCGCCTTAGACGAAACTCGCCAAATGATACGCCAACTGAACCCACTGGGGTCGCAAGACCTCTGCCACCAGATTGCTCAGATGGCACAGCGCACTGCCGACCGACTTGGCGCCCAACTCCATCTGGAGTGCCCCTGTGCCTCACCACAACTCAGCCCCATCCAATCCCTGATGATAACGCAGGTAGTCAAAGAGGCACTCACGAACGCCCTCAAACACGCAGGACAGCCGAGGAACCTCTGGGTACAATTTCAAGCCACAGAGGAATGCTTGGAAGGCTGTATCCGCGATGATGGCGATGGGTTTGACCCCCAGCGAATCTTAGAAGGATACGGTATGCACCATATGGAAGAGCGCATCAAGTCGCTCGGTGGGAGTCTCGTGTTAGAAAGTGCCCCCAATCAGGGTACCACTGTGAGGTTCCGTATTCCTCTGGAGAACCAAGATGGAGAGAGTGCGTTTGGTCATAGCGGAAGATGATGCCCGCCTGCGCGAAAGCGTGCGCCAGATGGTAGAAACAGATCCCACAATCGACCTGTTGGGCGTCGCTGAGAACGGCGAGAAGGTGGTCCAACTCGCCCACCAGTTTGAACCCGATGTCATCCTGATGGATATCCAGATGCCCCGAATGGACGGCATCGAGGCAACACGACGCATTCGCAGCCTCCTACCCAACACGAAGGTGGTTATCTGGACCGTGTTTGGCGACGACCAGCATGTGTTCGAGGGCATCAAGGCGGGTGCTATCGGCTACCTACTCAAAGATAGACCTGTCCAAGAGATTCTGGAGGGCATTCACGCCGCAGCACGGGGCGAATCGCTGTTGACCCCAGCGGTCGCCATCTACCTGACGCAAGAGTTTCAGCGTATGCGACTGGAGACAGAGGTACGCCCCGACCTGCTGTGCGAACTGACTCCCCGAGAAGCCGATGTCCTGCGCCTGATCGCTCAAGGCAAGCGCAACAAGGAAATCGCCGACGAGCTGTTCCTGACCGAGAAGACCGTGAAGAACTATATCTCCAGCATTCTCCACAAGCTCCAGGTCAACTCGCGCACCGAAGCGGCTCTGCTGGCGACCCGTAAGGGATTAGTCTAAACGATGCGTGCCTCCTATCGCTCGCTCAGACCGCTCATCCTATGGAAAGAATCGGTGCGCCCTCTGGAGTGGCGCGCCCTGTTCGGACGCCAAGCCCCCGTGGAGTTGGAAATCGGGTTCGGCAACGGCGACTACCTTGTGCGCCGTGCCAGAGCCTATCCCGAACGCAACTTCATCGGCATCGAGATGGAATGGGCGGGTGTCCAGCGCGCCCTGCGTCGTGCTAACGGCGAGGGTGTGTCTAACCTACGCCTGATTCTGGGCGATGCCAAGCCCATCCTGCGCTGGGTGATTGCACCCCAGAGCCTCACACGCATCTACTCGCTCTTCCCCTGTCCATGGCCCAAGACCCACCACCATAAGTATCGCCTGTTTGACCAAGCTTGCCTACAACTGGTCAACAGCCGATTGGTCGACGGAGGCGAGTTCTACCTGCTGACCGACCACGCAGAGTATTTCGGCTGGGTACTCAGCCACCTCACCGACACGGGCTTTCGGGCGGAAGCGCGTACCGTCCCACCCAGCGTCGGCACCAAGTACGAACGCAAGTGGCAAGAGGGTGGACAGAACCGATTCTACGAGATGGTCGCCCAAAAAGTCGCCCACTGTGCGCTCCCCTTGCCTCAGGAGGAACCGATGGAGACCTATCGCCTCGCCGAACTGAATCCAAACGGCATCCAGCTTTCCGACGCCGATGACCACCCGATTGTGAAGTTCAAAGAGACCCGCTATGACCCACAGCGCCGCATCTGGATGGTGCGCGTCGTGGTGGTAGAAGACGACCTCACCCAACACTTCTGGATTGAGGCGGTCTATACCGAACACGGCTGGCATATCCGCCCAATGCAAGGGTGCGGAATCGTGCCAACGGTCGGTATCCAACGCGCTTTAGACCTGGTATACCAAGCCTCCATAAAAGGGAGCGGTTGACGATGCGATGTCCCCACTGCAATCAAGACAATCGGTTCATCTCAGCGGTCTGTGTACACTGTGGTAAACCGCTTAGCCAGTCCACCGTGTCCCAAGAGGGTTCGTCTACTTCGGGCGTGAATAAGCTAATCCCCTACAAAAACATGCCCGCGCTTATCGGCTACTACTTGGGACTTTTCTCCTGCTTTCCTGTTATCGGGCTACTGTTAGCGATTGCGGCGGTCGTTTTGGGCTACAAGGGTCTGCAAAATGTGAAGCAACACCCAGAATGTGAGGGGCGCGTCCATGCTTGGGTTGCGCTCGTGACAGGAACTATCGGTCTGCTCATCAACCTGTTCCTTATCTTTATCTTTGTGGGTGCTGCACTCGCCGCACAATCTGAAAGTGCCCCATAGGTTCGAACTTGACCGCATACCGAATCCGCTTATACCCTAAGGTTATGAGGTGTGGGCAGGGATTTTGGCGCCGAGGGTGAAAACGCTCCTTGATGGCAGTCTCAGTGCAGGAGCGCAAAGCAGAGGCGACGGAACGCCAGCCCTCGGTGCGCCTGATTCGCACGCTCGTCGTGGGGATGGTCGGCTCAGCGTTGACCTCTATCGTCGTCGCCGCGGCGGAACTGGTGTCCCAAACTATCCAGATTGGGATGATGCAGTTGCCCCCTGTGGTGGTGGCGCTTCTGTTCGGGGGTATTTTGCTCAATCGGCTCGTGGCGCGGCTCTATCCCCCCGGAGCCTTGCGCACTCCTGAGCTGGCGATTGTCTTCGTAATGATGCTCTTCAGCGGGATGATCTCCTCGCGCGGGGTGATGGAACGCCTGATCCCGGCGCAGGTCGGCGTGAGCTACTACGCCGAAGGCAACAACTGGGACACGGTCTACTACCCCCACATTCGTCCTGAACTGGTGCCGTGGGATCCCAGCACCCCCCAGCCCGAGCCGCTGGTGAAGTGGTTCTACCAGCGCATCCCTTACGGCACACCCATTCCGTGGGGCGCTTGGATCGAGTCGACCGCTCGCTGGCTCATCCTGATAGGGGCGGTGTTTGTGGCGTTCCTATGTATCAGCACCCTATTGCGCAAGCAGTGGGTAGAGAACGAGCGTCTGGCGTTCCCCCTCGTCCAACTGCCGCTGGAGCTGATGCGCGAAGGGAGTTTCCTTACTAATCGTGCGTTCTGGTTCGGTGCGCTCGTGCCGATTTCGGTCTTCACCCTGAACGGACTGCATCGCAACATCCCCACCATCCCCGAAATCACTTTGGTCTACCCGTTCAACCCCTACTTTGCGAACCCGCCTTTAGACCGCATGAGTTTCTTTTCTGCCTATCTCTCGTTCGCAGCGGTGGGCTTTTTCTATCTTATCCCCACCGAACTGCTGTTCAGCTTTTGGTTTTTCTATCTACTGAGCAAGGGCTTCGAGTTTTTCGGGCTGTTGAACGGCTTCGAAACTCAAGCAAAGCATGCGGCGACGG
>JBDNDR010000025.1:0-12225 GCA_046718995.1 Fimbriimonadales bacterium | reverse complement strand
CGCCATCTTAGCCAAACTGGAAGCGCAAGGCGGATAGTCCATGCGTCCGATTGCTCGGCGCGTGCGGAGCCTCCAGCGCTATCGTCAGGTCGTGGGTGTGCTCGCACGCCACGGGTTCGGGGGCGCACTGGAGTACCTCAGCGTCCACCGACGGCTCTCGCTCTCTAAAAGCGAGCTGCGCGCAACGGCGGAACCCCTCGAATCGCCTGCCCAGCACCTGCGTGAAGCGCTGGAGGAACTCGGTCCTACCTATATCAAACTGGGACAGATTCTCAGCACGCGCTCTGACCTGCTCCCAGAACCGTTTATTGAGGAGCTCCGCAAACTGCACGACCATGTAGTGCCTGAGCCGTGGGAGACGATGGCACCGCTAATCGAGCAAGAGCTGGGGCGTCCGATTGAGGCGGTATTCGCTGAGATAGACCCTCAGCCCATCGGTTCCGCCTCGCTCTCGCAGGTCTACGCTGGCACCTTGCTGGATGGTACTCCCGTCGCTATCAAGGTTCAGCGCCCGAACATTCAGGAGATTGTGGAGAGCGACTTAGAGATTCTGCAAGACCTTGCCGGATTGGCACAACGCAGTTCGTGGGGCGAGATGTACGATGTGGAAGAGATTGCTGAGGACATCGCCTTCACCCTCTTGAACGAGCTGGACTACCGCCGTGAAGCGCGCAACGCCGAGCAGTTCCGCCGAAACTTCGCCGGCGAAACGGAGATTGTTATCCCTGCCATCTATCACGAACTGAGCACCCAGCGCCTGCTGGTCATGGAACGGCTGACAGGTATTAAGGTGGACGAGGTGGAGGCGCTCCGTTCGGCAGGGCACGACACCCCACAAATCGCCCGTATCGCCTCACGCCTCATCATCAAGGAGGTGCTGGAAGACGGTTTCTTCCACGCGGATCCCCACCCAGGCAACTACCTGATTCTGCAGGACGGGCGTATTGGGGTGTTGGACTTCGGAATGGTTGGAACCCTCAGTGAGGATGACCGCATCAACCTCACGCGCCTGTATGTGGCGATGGTGCGCCAAGATACCCACGCAATTTTGAATGTGTTCGCGCGGATGGGCGCAATCAGCCCCCATACCGACCGTGCCAAACTTGCCCGTGCGGCGGAACGGCTCATTAGCAAGTATCGGGGACGCACCCTTAGCGAGACCCGATTCAGCGACTTCTGGAACGACCTGACTGACCTAATGCACCAGCACCACCTGCGACTGCCGAGCAATCTGTGGCTGGTCGGTAAGACACTGGCGATGTTGGAAGGCATTGGACGCCAGCTAGACCCCGCTTATGACTTCTTTGAGGTCTCGAAGCCGTTTGTACGCCAGTTGGGCAAACACGCCTGGCTCCCCACCTTAGACCCGAGGGACTTGGTGGAGCAGGTGGATACTTGGCGGTATCTGATGCGTGAGATGCCTGCGATGGTGATGCAGTGGCTCCAGAGTGTGGAGCGGGGCAAAGTGCCTGTGGAAGCCCAAATCGGCGCCACTCAGGAGACTTTAGACCGCATCGATGCGATGGTCACGCGCCTCTCGCTCAGTGTGCTGGTCGCTGCTTTCATCGTGGGGTTAGCGTTGTTATTGCCAGCAACCCAGCAGATTCCCTACGCACCAGCGCTGACCCTCATCGGTTTTGTGTCGGCGACGGTGTTGGGAATTTGGCTCCTGGTCTCCATCCTGAAGCGTCGGCATTAGAGATTCGACAAAAATCGTAGCGATTGGCAGGAAGTGGGAGTTCGCTGACCAATAAAATGATGGGAGGTGAACCCTATCATGAAAGCACTCGTTTATCATGGCGTTGGGGAAAAGCGGTGGGAAGACAAACCCGACCCGACTCTTCAACAGCCTACCGATGCGATTGTGCGCATTCTCCACACTACAATTTGTGGAACCGACCTGCATATTCTCAAAGGTGATGTGCCGACTGTCACGCCCGGTCGCACACTCGGACATGAAGGCGTGGGTGTTGTGGAAGCGGTGGGTGAGGCGGTCTCCAACTTCCGTCCGGGCGACCGTGTGCTCATCTCGTGTATCACTTCGTGTGGGCGGTGTCCTGCCTGCAAGAAGCAGTTCTACTCGCACTGTAGTGATGGCGGCTGGATTTTAGGGCACCTGATTGACGGCACGCAAGCGGAGAAGGTGCGTATCCCCCACGCAGACCAAAGCCTCTACGCCATTCCCCCCAGCATCACCAACGAGGAAGTGCTCGTGATGCTTAGCGATGTGTTCCCAACCAGCTTTGAGATTGGGGTGTTGAACGGTCATGTGCGTCCGGGTGATACCGTAGCGATTGTGGGGGCGGGCCCGATTGGGATGGGGGCTTTGCTCGGATGTCGGCTCTTCTCTCCCTCGCGGCTGATTATGGTGGATGTGGACGACAACCGCTTAGAAAGTGCGCGACAGTATGGGGCAACCGACGGAGTCAATCCCCGTACGCACAACGCGGTAGACCAGATTATGGGTCTAACCGATGGCAAGGGCGTGGATGTTGCGATTGAGGCGGTCGGAGTTCCCGAGACCTTTGACATTTGCCAGCGCATCGTGACCCCAGGGGGGCACATAGCCGTTATCGGGGTGTTCGGCACCAGCGTGAACCTGGAAATGCAGAGGCTATGGAGTGCCAACATCACGCTGACCACCGGGCTGGTCAACACCAATACGATTGCGTCGCTCCTTCGCATGGTTCAATCGGGAATGCTGAACCCCGGACCGCTCATCACCCACCGGTTCCACCTACAAGAGATGATGGAGGCATACCGTGTCTTCGCCCACGCTTCACAGGAGCGTGCATTGAAGCTGCTCATCTCTGCGTAGGAACGATGACACTTCACAAAGGGGGCGCTCGGATGAGCGTCCCCTTCGCTTAGCCGCGTTAGAAAAAAGCCTCTGTTTCGGGAACTTTGTCCTTCGCTATCAGTATGATATCACAGTGATAGCGAAGTGACGATGACGATGAACAAGGAACGGATTGCAGGAACCTTCCCCGGACTGGGCATGCTGGTAGTGACGATAGGTATGATTGCCCTCACCGTCTACCTCATCTACCAAACTGCCATTTCGGGCGGACCGACGGTTGTGGAAACGCAGTTTTGGTACTTGATGGTGGGCTGGATGGTGCTCCTTGCCTTGACTTTGCTTGTTATGAACGGGTTTTTCATCGTGGAGCCGAATGATAGCCGTGTGCTGTTGCTGTTTGGAAACTATGCCGGCACGGTGCGCAAGGATGGCTTCCACTGGGTGAACCCGTTTATGAGCAAGCGTCGCGTCTCTTTGAGGATGCGCACGCTGAACGGCGAGAAGCTCAAAGTGAACGACTTGGACGGCAACCCGATAGAAATCGCTGCGGTGGTGGTGTGGCGCGTGCAAGATACCTACGAGGCGATGTTTGAGGTAGACAACTACGAAAACTATGTCACTACCCAGAGCGAGGCAGCCGTCCGCCAACTGGCGTCCTCGTACCCCTACGACACGGATGATGACCGGCTCTCCCTGCGCCATAATGCGGGCGAGATTTCCGACCACCTCAAACAGACCTTGCAAGAGCGACTGGGTAAGGCGGGCGTCGAGGTCATAGAAGCCCGTTTGTCGCACCTTGCCTACGCTCCTGAGATTGCTGGCGTGATGCTCCGCCGTCAGCAGGCTTCGGCGGTCATCGCGGCGCGTCAACGGATTGTGGAGGGCGCTGTCGGGATGGTAGAGATGGCACTGGAGCGACTTGAACAGCATCAGACCATTCAACTGGACGACGAGCGTAAAGCGGCGATGGTCTCCAATCTGATGGTGGTCTTATGTAGCGAGCAGTCCGCCCAACCTGTGCTCAATACCGGCACGCTCTATACTTAGATGGCGAAGCGCAAACCCTTTCTCCTACGGTTGAGTCCCGAGTTATGGGATGAAATCCAACGGATGGCGCAGGAGGAACTCAGGAGCGTGAACGCACAGATTGAGTACCTCCTGCGTGACGCCATCGCACGGCGACGGGGTAAGCAGTGGAAGACCCCACCCCCCGATGAAGAATCGTCTGAGCCTGCAGAGAATGGTTAGTCTTTAGGCGCTCCCCACTGCAAAAATGCGGGGCATCAGCCGAATTAAGAGACAGCCATGCGGAGTGCCCACGAGCCGATAGACCAAGCCAGCGGTCTGCGCGAAGCCGTTTCTCTCTCCCGGCGCGTACCTGTCTCCATTCCGTTGCCCACTGTTCATGCCCATCTGCTCGGCTGTCGTAATGCCCGTTTGCCCGTGCCCGCCAGCGGATTGATTTGGCACTGGCACGCTGGCGCACGCCCCGCTGTCGGTTGGGATTTGCAGGCGCGCCTCCATGTGGTGGGGGCGCCTCATCAGTTTCATCCGATGGAGCTCAACCACTGGCGGAGCCTGTTGACCGATTGGCACCTGCTACAAGGGGGCTTAGAAATGGTGGGCTATGCCGACTATGTTTGGCTCTGGTTGGCGACGGGCGCGAATCGGCTCCAAGACCTTCGAAAACTCTTGGAATGGCACTGCAGAAACTATCCTCAAAAACCGATAATTTTTGCGGGGTTAGGACCCGCCCCCCTCGAACGCCTCACGCTTTGGGCGCAATCCAGGTATCCTCTAAGGTGCTGGTCCGCCGAGCACCCAAGACCGGAAGGGCTACCAACGCCTCAAGCCTACTATAGGCTCCTTGAGGCGAGCCGTCCCTCCAGTCACGAGCGGAGATTGAGACAAGGGAGGTTGTATGAGCAATAGTCAATCGATTCGTGCGCTGTTTGTATCGGCTGAGGTGGCTCCCTTAGCCAAAGTTGGAGGGCTGGCAGATGTAGCAGGGGCGCTGCCCAAAGCCCTCAATGCCGAAGGGCATCAGGTGCGCATCGCCATGCCCGCCTATCCGATGATCCTCAACGACACACGCTGGCAAGTTCAGCCACTCACCCAGTTTGAACTCACCCTTCGCGACGGCTGGCATGAGACCGTGCAGGTGTACCAGTTAGATCTCCCCAGCGGGCTAACCATTTACCTGTTCCAGCCCGGCGGGTGGTTTGAGGGATGCCTCGGTTCCACGAGCCTCTATGCGGTAGACCCGCGCGGTTATATTGCGTTCTGCCGAGCAGTGGTCGCATGGTTAGAGCGGAGCGAGTGGCGTCCCGAAATCGTACACTGCAACGATTGGCACACCGCGCTTATCCCCGTTTATATGCGCCACGGGGCACCAGAGCATGTCCGTGCAATCGCCACCGTGTACACCATCCATAACCTCGCCTATCAAGGCGTGTTTGAACCCGATTTCTTCCCGATGCTCGGTCTACCCGACTATCTGTTTGATATTGAGGGTCTGGAGTTCTATGGCAAGGTCAACCTGATGAAAGGCGCCCTCTTGTATAGCGATTATGTCAATACCGTCAGTCCGACCTATGCCCACGAGATTCAGACCCCCGAGTATGGCGAACGGCTGGAGGGACTGCTGCGCCGGCTTCATACGGAGGAGCGTCTGCTGGGAATCCTCAACGGCATAGACTACGAGGAATGGAACCCAGCGACCGACCCGCATATCCCTGCCCATTTCACTGCCGACGACCTGTCGGGCAAGGCGCAGTGCAAGGCGGCGCTCCAGACCGAATGCGGTTGGCAACCCGACCCCACCAAAGCGGTGATTGGCTTGGTCTCGCGTCTGACCGACCAGAAGGGCTTAGACCTGATTAAGGCGATTGGGGCGAAGATTTTACAGTTGCCTGTTCAGTTCGTGCTGTTGGGTACAGGTGACCCCGCTTATGAGCGCTACTTCCGTTCGCTTCACAAGCGCCATCGTGCGAAGGTTCATGCCACTATCGGTTTTGATAATGCGTTGGCTCACCGTATCTATGCAGGGTCTGACCTCTTTCTGATGCCTTCACGGTTCGAGCCGTGTGGGTTGGGGCAGATGATTAGCCTGCGATATGGAACAATTCCGATAGTGCGCCAGACGGGTGGCTTGGCTGACAGTATCCGCCCCTACGATGCGCAGAAGGACACGGGCAACGGGTTCGTCTTCACGCCCTATAAGCCGACTGCGCTCTATGAAGCGGTCGCCGATGCCGTGACAGCGTTTGGGAACCCATCGGCGTGGCAGACGCTGGTCAGCCGAGTGATGCGTGAGGACTGGTCGTGGCGTCGCTCGGCACAGTCGTACATCGCCCTGTACGAGCGTGCCATTCAAGCGCGCCGGCATGGCTACGCTCCTGCGCGATAGGCAGGGGTCCAGGTGGTACCAGTCCCTCCTGGAGGCGTACGATGAGACCCGATGAACTGGACAGTCGTGCCCCGAGTGACGGGCGGGTTAGGCTGTATGTTGGTGTTGGTGCTGGGGATTGCGACAGGCGTCGACCCCTTGCTCTGCACCGTGCGTGGGCTGATTGGTGGTATGGTCGGCTGGATTGCAGGGGCGCTGTGGGCATTTGTGATGAGCCAGCTGCTGCCCCCCGAACTGCCCCAGCAAAGCACTGCCACTCCCGAAACCCAGAACGAACCCCCCGAACTCTCTCAGGAGGACAACGAGGCGGAGGAAGAGGCAGCTGCTGCATAGGCACTCATCATAACTCATCAGGGAGGTCATTGTGGAGATTAACTTAATTCAAGAGGCGTGGAAACGGTTCAAAGTCTATGGCGACCAAGAGAGCCGTGAGTATTTGATACGCCAGTACGCCCACTTGGTCAAGTTGACGGTCGGGCGTATCGTGCCCTATCCGCCGGCGGGTATGGAATGGGAGGATCTGTATAGCTACGGGATTATCGGCTTGATACGCGCGGTCGATATGTACGACCCCACGCGCAATGTGAAGTTTGAGACCTATGCGATTGCGCTGGTGCGTGGGGCAGTGCTGGAAGCGCTGCGTTCGGAAGACTGGGTACCCCGCTCGGCACGGGACAAACTGCGCCAACTGGAGCGGGTATGGGTACGGTTGGAGACCGCCCTCGGACGCCCGCCAACCGATGAGGAGACCGCCGAAGCGCTGGGCATCAGCACCGAGGACTACCGCCAACTGCTGATCGACTACGCTCGCACGAACATGACCTCGTTGGAGGGATGTATTATCAACGGCGATGATGAAGATACCACCGCCCTCTACGACCTGATTGCGGCTTCGGATGACCCGTTCGCCGAACTGGAAGAACGCGAGCAGGTGCGCGCTCTCCAAGAGGCGATTAATGGTCTCTCGGAGCGCGAACAGACCGTCATCCAGCTCTACTACTACGACGGTTTGACTTTCAAGGAAATCGGTCAGGTGATGGGCATTTCGGAATCGCGGGTCTATCAGCTGCATACACGGGCACTGGCACGCATGCGCGAGCAGATGTGCGGTCAGCCCCACGAGGCAGGATAATCGCTCCCGAAACCGAACCGCTATCGGCATGACCAACGACGAACGAGGGACGGGTCTACCGCCCTTGCTCAATGTGGGCTTTTATAACTTTGTGTTGACCGACAAGGTCGTGGCGTTGGTGCGGATCGACTCGGCGCCCATCAAACGCTTGGTTCAGCAACTGCGTCGGGAGGGAACGCGATTGATTGATGCCACTCAAGGGCGTCGAACCCGCTGTGTGGTCTTTCTGAGCAGTGGTCAGGTGGTGCTATCGGCGCTGACCCAAGAGACCCTGGCGAAACGACTCAGCCGACCGGAACTGCTTTTCACTGCGGAACCGGCGGAGGAGGAGACCGAGGTTCAAGAGGAGCCAGAGGTATAATTTAGCAAGAACTTCCGAGGGCCTGTAGCTCAGCGGCAGAGCAGGCGGCTCATAACCGCTTGGTCGCAGGTTCGAATCCTGCCGGGCCCACCATTATCTCCGAATCCATCGCGAAGTGCCCCTGCGTTTAGGTATAATTATCCCATCAAGGAGCCGACATAGCTCAGCGGTAGAGCGGCGCACTCGTAATGCGCAGGTCGTGGGTTCGAGTCCCACTGTCGGCTCCAGCGCCCCCTAAGGATTCCGCTCCCTTTCTCCATAATTGCTAACGAATCCCTTTTGTGGAGGCGCTGATGAGAAACTGGAACAAACTCTCGGTGATACAGGGCATACTCTTTTTCAGTGTAGCACTGTTCGTTTTTGTGACCTGGCTCAACTGGACGACCATCCGCCACTACACGATTGGCAGTGAACAGTACAACCAGATCGAGACCGCCAAAGCGATTGCGATTGATGTGGCTCCACCCCCGTTTTATCTAATAGAGGCAAGCGCCTCTGTCTTGAACGCTGTGGTAGCGGGGTATACGAACAACACTTCCGAGATAGACTCGGAACTCCGACGCTATCGTCAGCTCAAAAAAGAGTTCCAAGAGCGCGCCAAGCACTGGCGCGAAACCTACAAAGGCACCAGCTTGGAACCCCAAGTCAATCAGGTGATTCAAACAGGCAACGCTTGGACGACCTTTGTGGACAACCGTATTATTCCACTGATTCAGAACCGCAACTTCAAAGGGCTTAACTCGGCTAAGGCTGAGAGTTACCGATTGTTCAACGCCCATAGGGAATCGGTGACACTTCTGCTTTCAGTGGCTGAGAAGCAAACCTCCACAATAGAGACCCGGGTGGTTGCCACAACGCGCTCCCGACAGAGTCTGACCGCCTTCTTCGGTTTGGTGATGTTGGCGATCCTGCTTTACACTGCCCTGGTCGTGGTGGGGCGATTCCGCAATATCCTCAACTCTGTAGAGCATCTGAATCAAGCATTCAATCGATTGGCTCAGGGCGACCTCACGGTACAGGTGTCCTCCTCGTCGCGCGATGTGCTGTACAAGTTGGCGGAACAGTTCAACCAGACCGTTCGGCACCTGCGCGACTCGTTCCAGACCTTCACACAGACGAATCAGCAGATGATTAGCGAGGCACAGGGCGTTAGTCAAGGTATCGGTGAGGCAGAGAGGCAATCGGGACAGGTTGCCACACTGGTAGAACAGTTTGCCAAAGCGATCCAAGAGTTTGCCCAGCAGGTGCAAAACGATAGCCAAGCCATCATTGGGCAGGTGATGGAGGTCACCCAAGCTGCGCATGAAGTAGCCCAGGGCGCCGAAAACACCGCTCAAGCCGCCCAGCAAGGGGTCTACCAGATGCAGTCCACCCTCCAATCGGTGCGCAACTTGGCGCATCAGGCGGAGATGGTTCAGCAGATTGCCCAGCAGGTCTCCGTTCAAGTGGAACAGGGACGCGGGGCACTCCATCAGACGAACCAAGCCATTCACAGTATAGACAATCAGACAGGGCACCTGGCGAAGGAGCTGCACCAACTGACAGAGATGTCCAGCAGTATCACCGCCATCTTGCGCACGATTGAAGAGATTGCGCGCCAGACGAACCTCCTCGCACTCAACGCCGCCATTGAAGCCGCGAAGGCAGGCGAGGCAGGGCGCGGGTTCGCTGTGGTCGCTAAAGAGATACGCGACCTCGCCGAGCGCAGTGGCAAAGCCACCCAGAACATCCACGAAATCATCCAAGAGGTTCAGAAGAAGACCGAGCGCGCCATGCAAGCGATGTACGAGAACCAACAGCAGGTGCGTGAAGGCGTGGAACTCGCCAACCAAACCAGCACGACCTTAGAGGCAATTCTGAGCGCCATCGCCCAAGTCAATACCCAAGTGGACTCGACTGTCAACGAGCTGGAACGCATTCAACAGGCGACCGAGCAAACATTGGCTGAGATTGAGCAGATTGCAGCGATTGCCGAACAGTCCAGTGCCGCTTCCGAGCAGATGCTGGCAGGCGCCGAGACCAGCACCCGAAATGTTCAGCACATGATTGAACAGTCGGCAGCGATGAGTGAACAGGTATCGGCAAACGCCGAGGAAGTCTTCCAAGTGGTCAATACCCAGGTGGAGAATATCCGCGCAGTGACGCGTAAAGCCCAACAGATGGTCGGTTCCGCTGAGGCGGTGCAGTTCGCCATCGGACGGTTCCGCTGGAATAATGACCAGGGCGACTTCGCCAGCATGGTGCCCAAGTTCAAACAGGCGCATCTCCGATGGGTCGAGCGCGTGGAGAAGATGGTCTATGAAGGCGTCATGATCCCGCGCAACGAGCTGGTCTCCCACAAGAACTGCGCGCTGGGACAGTGGTACTACTCGGTAGGAATGGCGACCCTGGGACATCTGCAGACCTTCAAGGACATCGAGCCACTCCACGCACGCCTCCATCAGATTGCTTCGCTTGCGGTGGATGCGATGGAGAAAGGGGATAAGTCCTCTGCGGAGCACCTGCTTGCTGAGATGCGCGGTATCTCTCAGCAGATTGTAGCAGGTCTGGACCGGTTGGCAGAGGAGGCGAAATCTGCCTCCAGCGGTACCCTGCCCAAAGCTGCCTAACGCTCAGTAGGAAGGGATTCGACGGTCGGGATACCCTGAGGGGCTTCCCGACCGTTCTCCTTTTCAGGTACAATCTATTTGGGTGAACCCTATGGAACAGCGCGTTCGAGAAGTCGTTCTGCGAGACTCAGCAACGCCCGCTTTGCCCAACATGGAGATGGGTGGCAATGTGCTGATTACCCGCTTAGATGAGATTGTCAACTGGGCACGGCGCAATAGTATCTTTCCGCTCACCTTCGGGTTGGCTTGCTGTGCGATTGAGATGATGTCTACGGCTGGCTCCCGCTTTGATATTGCCCGCTTTGGGATGGAAGTGTTCCGCGCCTCTCCCCGTCAAGCCGACCTGATGATTGTGGCAGGGCGCGTGAGCAAGAAGATGGCGCCGGTGCTGCGCCAGATTTATGACCAGATGCCCTCGCCCAAGTGGGTGGTCTCGATGGGTGCCTGCGCCTCGTGTGGGGGTATCTTCAACAACTATGCGATTGTGCAGGGGGTCGACCAGATTGTGCCGGTGGATGTGTATGTGCCGGGCTGTCCGCCGTCGCCCGATGCGCTTATCTACGCGCTCATCAAGCTCCAGCAGAAAATCCGCACCCAGCGGCTGGGGATGCTGTTGGAGCTGAACCCGCGCCAGCAACCCGCTCTGGAGGCACCGACCCCGAAACCGTCCGTTCCCGGAGGAACCGTACAGCCCGATGAGTCGTAGCCAACGGCACGCAGGAGGAAGCGGAGTATGCACTGCTTTGTGCGCAAAGAATCGTACGACTCTGTGACCATCTACTGGCTCGATAGGGAGGGTGCGCGCCAAGCGTTCCGTGAGGCATCGGAGCGACTGGTTCAGGTATGCCCTGAGGTCTATGCGGTCTACCTGTTCGGTTCGTTGGCGCGCAACGAAGCCACGCCTCGAAGCGATGCGGACCTGCTGGTGCTCCTGCGCCACAGTGAGCGCCCGATCTGGAAAGACCGCTATTTAGACTATACCCCCTACTTTGAGAGGGTGGGGATGCCGTTTGACCTGTTTTGCTACACCTTAGAGGAGGTGCCGTCGGTGCCGCTTGCCCGCTCCGCACTGCGTGAGGCGGTTCTCCTGGCGGGTCAACCGTATCTGTTGGAGGAGGCTCAACAACGATGAATATCATACGGGATGTTATTAAGCCGATTAGCAAGGGACTCAAGATTACGATGCGCCACTTTCTGGAGCCGAAAGATACGGTCTCCTATCCGGAGGCGCGCAAGGAACAGTTTCCCCGCACGCGCTGGCGCCATGTGTTATTGCGCTACGAGAACGGGCTGGAGCGCTGTATCGGCTGTTCGCTCTGTGCGGGGGCGTGCCCCGTGCGCTGTATCTTGGTGGTGGCGGCGGACAACACCGATGAGGCACGCTATTCGCCCGGTGAACGCTATGCCGAACGCTACGAAATCAATCTTTTGCGCTGTATCTATTGTGGCTACTGCCAAGACGCCTGCCCCACCGGAGCGATAGTGCTTCGGGAAGACTACGAGCTGGCGGACTACACCCGCGATTCGTTCATCGCCACGAAGGAGATGTTGCTGGAGCCGCTCCCTGTGCGCGATGAGGTCGCCCAACCTGCCAAGTAGCCTCAGACCCTTCGTGTTCGCTTGGTGTTCCACCTCACCCCCCGCTCCCTCTTTGTAGGCAGAGCGGGGAGTTCCTTTACCTCACCCCCAGCCCCGCTCCGTGAACGGAGAAGGGAGTTCGTACTGCTCCCACCCCCATCCTGCCGAACGCCCCACCGCCGTCATGCTGAGCGAAGCGAAGCATCTCTGTTTTCACCTCGCCCCCAACCCCTCTCCGTGAACGGAGAGGGGAGTTCGCACGGCTCGCGCGTCCAGCATGCCGAACGCCTCCTCTCGTCATGCTGAGCGTCAGCGAAGCATCTCTGTTTTCACCTC
>JBDNDR010000249.1:0-3783 GCA_046718995.1 Fimbriimonadales bacterium | reverse complement strand
TCTTGATAGACCCGAACAGCGGTGGAGGGCCACTCGTAGCTCATTTCGTAGTTGTGGTGATAGACCACTCCGCCCCGCTGGAGCCATGTGCGCCACATAATCTCGCCGAACCGGTGTCCTAAAACGCGCGCAAAAAGCAGCTCTGGGTCTTCGCCTGCTGTGCCATACCCGTCAGCAAGCGCAATCTGCTCCCGATTAGCTGGTTGAGTGCCGTAGCTGATGTTGCCACTCCAGAGTGGGTCATACGAGTCAATTAGTTCTATACCATACCGCCGATCTAATGGGTTGCGCGAATAGGGATTAGACATCATGATGCGTGTGTTGCGACCACTAAGACAGCTTCCTGTCACGAAGCGTGCCGCGCGCACGGGAGTCTCCTCCCGTAGGAAGCGGAGGTAGCGGTCGGTGAACTGGTTATTGGCGAAATTGAGGTAGCGGTGGCGTCCACACCAGCTGTCGGCGAAACCCATCCCACGCATCTCGTCCAATGTACCTCGCCAGTGGGCACGGAATGAGGCGGGCGAGCTGAAATCGCGGAAAGTGCCATAGGCGTTGGTTCGGGTGGTGGCGTTGGCATACCAGAGGGTCTCCTCCACCAGCCACCAGTGGTCGTGCCAAGCGCAGGGGAAACTGCCGTCTTGCTCGGCTAAGAGAATCTGATGAATCTGTGCCAGCTGGGTGTTGGCATTGCGCGCATTTCGGTGGAGGTAGGTGTTGGTTCCACTCAAACTACTGTTGCCGTTCGTGGTACAGCCGCACTGAACCACCAGCCCTGTATTGGTACAGAAGGTACGGAGCCACTGCATCGACTGGAGATAGAGGTCAAAACTCCAGCCCGGCGCAGTGATACTGCCTGCGCTACACACATGGTCTATGTCCGCACTCCACGGACGGCTCCATTCAGGGGTGACCCCCTCGTTGACCATAATCCACGGCACGACCCATGGTGATGAGTCGCCCAAAACGCCGAGACTTGGCAGGAAATAGCGGTTGTGCCAACGCGCAATATAGATATGCTGAGCGGTGGGATGCAAATCGGGGTCAGGGCGCAGGAGCACCTGGAGGTTCGGATTGCTTTCGTCCACACGCAGGGCACTTACAATCCCGCTGACCGTACCAATCCAACTCCCTACATGAACTTTGGTGCCTGTCTGCGTCCACACGGCACGCCGTCCTGCGAGCCTTGCGGAGGTGGGGTTGCCGTCTAAGCCCACTAGACCCAAAACTCCTGTTGCAGGGGTGCCTGCGGTGTTCTGAGGCACCTGATACCCGCAAAGATAGAGGGGCTTATCACCTGTGGCGAAGCTAATCCAACTAAACACGGGCTGGGAACTCGTCGTTCCCGCTAAGAACGGCACAATCCCGAAATCGTATTGGCTGTTGAAAGTCGCTTTGGAGACATTGCCTGCGATGAGGATGTCGGCGCTGACGCCCCAAAGTTTGAGGAGGCTTTGCCATGCGCGCGCAGCTCGCATGTTGTTGGTGTAGAGCGAGAGGCTCGTGTTGTTCGTCGGAATAATCAGAGCGATTCGCTTGCGAGCCATCGGTGTCTCCCTGCCTATTATAGCACAGTTTGAGAGGGGGCAGGGGCATTCCCATTGACGCGCCCAACACCGTAGTAGTAAAACCCCAATTTTTGCAGGCGTTGCGGGTCATAGAGGTTGCGTCCGTCAAAGAGGTTGGGTTGGCGCATCGCTTGTTTGATACGCTCGAAGTTGAGCTGTTTGAACTCGTTCCACTCGGTGATGAGGGCGAGCGCGTCGGCTCCTTCGGCGACTTCGTAGGCGTTTCGGCAGTAGGTAATCTGAGGGTAGAGCGCCTGCACATGCGGCATCGCCACAGGGTCATAAGCGCGTACCACTGCCCCCTGTTCCAGAAGCAATCGGATGATTTCCAGCGAGCGAGCCTCCCGAATATCGTCGGTGTTGGGTTTGAACGCCAGCCCCAAGAGTCCAATCGTACGCCCTTCCAGTCCACCGAGCCGCTCCGCAATCCGCGCCACGAACTGCTCGGCACGCGCATCGTTGATAGTAAGCACCATTTCGTAGAGGGTAGGGTCTAACCCGTACCGCTGGACACTATGGGCGAACGCTCTCACATCTTTGGGGAAGCAGGAACCCCCGAACCCCAGCCCCGCTTGTAGGAACGCCGAACCGATGCGCGGGTCGTAGCCCATCGCTTTGGCGACCTGCACCACATCGGCGCCCGTGCGCTCACATAGGTCGGCAATCGCGTTGATGTAGGAAATCTTGAGCGCCAAGAAGGTGTTGGAGGCGTACTTGATAATCTCGGCGGTGGGCAAGTTTGTAATCAGCATCGGGCGTTCCAGCGGTGCGTAGAGCTCCACAATCTTCATCGCCGCACGCGGGTTGTCCGCCCCAATCACGATGCGGTCTGGATAGAGTGTGTCGTGGACTGCTGAGCCTTCGCGCAGGAACTCGGGGTTGGAGACCACATCAAACTCGTGCGGCTCCTTGCGGTGCTGTTCAATGATACGGCGCACGCGGTCACCCGTGCCTACAGGAACGGTGGACTTATTCACGATAATCTTGTAGCCGTTGAGCGATTCACCGATGGTACGGGCGACGGCATCCACATACTTGAGGTCTGGCTCCCCTGTAGGCGTCGGGGGCGTACCGACGGTGATGAAGATGACCTCCGACTCGCGTACAGCGCCCGCCAAGTCGGTGGTTGCCCGCAGGCGTTCCTCTTCCAAGTTGCGCTGGAGCAGTTCGTCTAAGCCCGGCTCGTAAATCGGCGAGTGTCCTTTGTTGATTCGGTCAACCTTGTCGGGGTCGATGTCGACGCAGATGACCTCGTTGCCGAGGTCTGCGAACACCACGCCGGTGACTAAGCCAACATAGCCCGTTCCTGCAACTGCGATTTTCATCTATCTGCTCCCTCTCATGGAATTATCGGTTAGCACTACTTTAAAGTGTACCTGCACCTATCGCACCCGTGCGCCGTTCGGGACGCTCTGGTCGGGGGTCAACAGCACGGCTTTCCCGTCCACATCGGCTGCAAGGAGCATGCCTTCGGAGACCACTCCGCGCAAGGTCGCGGGTTGGAGGTTCGCCAGTACCAGCACTTGGCGTCCGACCAGCTGGTCAGGTGTGTAGGTCTCGGCGATTCCTGCCACAATTGTGCGGGTTTCATCGCCAAGCTCCACCGTGAGTTTGAGTAGCTTGTTCGTGCTGGGAATCGGCTCTGCCGAGCGCACGGTCGCCACCCGGATTTTCAAGCGTTGAAACTGTTCCAATGTGATGTGGTTCTCTTGCTGGCGCTTCGGTTGAGGCGTGGTGGGTTCTGGAGTAGCTGTGGGGCTGGCTTTTGGCTGTAAGCGCGGGAAGATAGGCTTTGGCTCTTGCAGAGGGTGCCCCACAGGGATTGCCCCTACCTGGCTGGTGGCGTTCCAATCGGGCACCGCGTCCAAGTTGAGCAGACGCGCAATCTCGCGTGCAACTTGGGGCATAATTGGCTCGACCAGCACGCTAAGCACCCGAACCGCCTCTAATCCTGCGTACAGCACTTGCCCCGCGCGTTGAGTTTCGCCTTGCTTGATGAGGCTCCACGGGGCTTGCTCGTCGTAGTAGCGGTTGACTGCGCTGATGATTGCCCACGCTTCGCTCAGCCCGCGTGGGAAATCCACAGCTTCGTAGGCTTCTGCGGTGCGTGTGGCTTGCTGAACGAACAGGTGAGCGAGCGCGTCGTCGACGCGTGCGCCATCAGGTACCCGTCCACCGAAGTAGCGATGGAGCATCGAGAGCGTGCGGTGGATGAGGT
>JBDNDR010000248.1:0-3800 GCA_046718995.1 Fimbriimonadales bacterium | reverse complement strand
ATCACGCTGGACGCCCTTGCCGAGCGAAATGAGCATCACAATCGCAGCAACGCCGACTGCCATACCGAGTCCGCTCAGCAGGGTGCGTCGGGGTGTCATCCAAAGCGCTTCTAACGCCGACTGGAAACTTTTTCGTAGCATCATTCGTATTATTCGTTAGAAAACGGTTCAACGCCCAACGGTGGGGGTTGAAATTGGCGTTAGGTTAAGGTATAGTTAATTAGCACCTCGTCGTGCCTGCCCGCGACATGGCGAACCCCTAAAGATTTTCTGGCTCTATGCCGATAATCAAGATTAGGAACGAGTTCACCTTCCTTCCTTGGGGGTGGCAGGCTTTGCTCTCCTTTCACTGCCACCCTCCTTTTTTGTTTTACACCACCATCGCTTCCGTGTAGGTTCCGTAGACTTCCTTGAGCGCATTCACGATTTCGCCCAGTGTTGCGTAGGCTTTGACCGCCTCCAGGATGGGAACCATCAAGTTTTCCTCAGCGCGCGCCTTCTGCTGGAGGTCACGCAGTGCTTGCGAGACCGCACGGTTATCGCGTCTACGGCGCAAGTCCGCCAGCCTCTTCACTTGCTTTTCGTGTGCCTCGCTGTGAATTTTCAAGATGCGGAAGGGGATAGGCTCTTCCGCCATCTGGTACTCGTTGACCCCGACCCAGATAAAATCCCGCTCCTCCACACGCTTCTGGAACCGATAGGCAGAGTCGGCAATCTCCTGCTGGAAAAACCCGCTTCGGATGGCAGGAATGACCCCACCCTCTTGTTCTATGCGCTCAAAGTACTCGCGTGCGCCTTCCTCCATCTTGTCGGTCATCCATTCAACGAAGTAGGCACCACCCAGCGGGTCAACGGTGTTCGTTACGCCCGATTCCTCTGCGATGACTTGTTGGGTGCGCAACGAGAGCAGAACTGCCTCCTCGGTCGGGAGTGCCCATGCTTCGTCAAATGAGTTGACATGGAGCGATTGGGTGCCACCCAACACCGCAGCGAGTGCCTCTATCGTGGAGCGAATCAGGTTCACATAAGGCTGTTGCATCGTGAGCGAAACGCCCGCCGTCTGGGTATGGAAGCGCATCCACCACGAGCGGGGATTCTTAGCGCCGAAGGTCTCGCGCATCTCCCGTGCCCAGATGCGACGCGCCGCACGATACTTGCCAATCTCCTCAAAGAAGTCGATGTGCGCGTTGAAGAAGAAGGAGAACTTGGGCGCAAAGTCATCAATATCCAGCCCACGGTCCAGGCACCAGCGTACATATTCCAACCCATCCGCTAAGGTGAACGCCAGCTCTTGAACGGCGGTGGAGCCTGCCTCGCGGATATGGTAGCCACTCACACTCACCGGGTGCCACTTGGGAACATGATGACACCCAAACTCAATCGTGTCCACAATCAACTTCATATGGGGTTCAGGTGGGAACACCCACTCTTTCTGCGCGATAAACTCCTTGAGAATGTCGTTCTGAATCGTGCCGGACAGTTTCTCCAAGGGCACGCCCTGCTTCTCGGCAACGGCGAGGTACATCGCCCAGATGATGATGGCGGGGGCGTTAATGGTCATAGAGGTCGTGATTGCCCCGAGGTCTATGCCGTTGAACAGGATTTCCATATCTTCCAGCGAGGCGACGCTGACCCCACATTTGCCGACCTCACCCTCTGCCTCTGGGTCATCGGGGTCTACGCCCATCAGAGTGGGCAGGTCAAACGCCACCGAGAGTCCCATCTGACCCTGCTCAATCAAGAAACGGTAGCGCGCATTCGTCTCCTCAGGGGTGGCAAATCCAGAAAACTGGCGAACCGTCCATAACTTCGAACGATAGCCCGACTCGTAGAGTCCACGCGTGAAGGGATACTGACCCGGGTCGCCCAAATCACGCTCGTAGTTGAGGTGTTCTATATCTTTGGAGGTGTAGAAACGTTTGATTTCAATACCGGAGAGTGACTCGAAGCGCTCTTTACGCTCGGTGATAGTCTTCTGTTGATGGTTCATACACTAACCTCCTATAGCCTCGTTGCTACCTTCAATTATACACGAGGTGGTAGCAGGAATCGTTCGTGGAAAGGCGTACCTATGGCAATTAGGTGCCAGAAATGGCACGAAAGGTTCTCGGAGGTCAGTGATGAAGACAGAAGAGGTTGCACACGGGTTATCGCGCCGTGAGTTTTTGAAAGTCTCTGCAGGGGCAGTGGCAGGTGGTTTAGTGGCGAGCCTGCCGATTCATGCGTTTGCCCACGCTCAAGGTTCCGACCGCCTACGGGTCGGTCTCATCGGTTGTGGGGGGCGTGGTACCGGAGCAGCAATCGATGCGGTCAACGCCGGATCGGGCATAGAAATCTACGCGATGGGCGACATCTTCCCAGATAGGCTCAACGGTTCACGCCAGATTCTCTCCGAGCAAATCAAAGACCGTCTCAATGTGACAGATGACCGCTGTTTTACAGGTGCTGACAACTACAAGGGGGTTATCCAGAGTGGCGTGGATATCGTCATCTTAGCCACGCCGCCTGCTTTTCGCCCCATCCACTTCCGTGAGGCGATTCAAGCGGGCAAACATGTCTTTATGGAGAAGCCCGTCGCGGTCTGCCCCACTGGCGTGCGCCTCATGTTCCAGATGGGCGAGCTGGCGACCCAAAAGGGGCTGTCGGTGGTGGCAGGCACTCAGCGTCGGCACGACCCCAGCTATCGTGAGACCATCCAGCGCATCCAAGACGGGGCTATCGGACGCATCGTCAGTGGCGCCTGCTATTGGAATCAAGGCGGCTTGTGGCATGTAGAGCGCCAACCTAACTGGACTGATACCGAATGGCAACTGCGCAACTGGCTCTACTTCACATGGCTCTCGGGCGACCACATCGTGGAACAGCACATTCACAATATCGATGTCATCAACTGGGTGCTGAATGCCCACCCCATCAGCGCGATGGGCATGGGAGGGCGTCAAGTGCGTACTGAACCTCACTACGGACACATCTACGACCACTTCGCGATTGAATTTGAGTATCCGGGCGGAGTGCGCGTCTTGAGTATGTGTCGCCAGATCGATGGCTGTGCCAACTACATCGGTGAGCGCGTGATTGGTACGGACGGTACTGCCGAGCCTGCTTATCTGATAAAGGGTAAAGAGGACTGGCGTTACTCCGGTCCGCGTGTCAACCCCTACCGACAGGAGCATGTCCATCTGGTGCAGGCGATTCGTGAGAACAAGCCCCTCAACGAGACACGCGCCGTTACCGAAAGCACGCTCTCGGCGATTATGGGACGGATGTCCGCCTACACGGGTAAGGCTGTTACATGGGAGCAGGCGCTCAACTCCAAGCTAAATCTGTTGGAGCGCGCCGAGAACTTCCGGTTCGGTGAGATGGCGGTTGACCCCGTCCCGATGCCTGGTAAGACGGAGCTGGTCTAATCCGCAAGCGTTCGCTGGGGGACGGTGCAGTGCCGTCCCCACGCTGTTTCTCAGGGTGCGCCAATCACCACAACGCCCGAGCTGCCGCCACGCTCTATCACCATCGGACGCCAGAACAGGAGACGCTCGTTGTAGTTGCCCGGTCGGACAATCACCGTGCCCCCCGTCGGCACGCACACAATCCCTTCGTAAAGCGTGTTGAAAGGTGAAGTATCACCGCCCTGCTCGGTAGTTCCCTCGTTGTTCGTATCGCCGCTCACCGTGCGGTCTACATAGGTTGGGTTCGCCGGGTTGAACAGGTACCAGCGCACCGTTGGGAAAGCGATATCCAGCCGTCCGTGAAGCACTACCGCGTTTGAGTTAGGCGGACAACACTTTGTGCCTTGTAGAAGG
>JBDNDR010000247.1:0-3807 GCA_046718995.1 Fimbriimonadales bacterium | reverse complement strand
AATGCCCACTCTCTCGTCATGCGGAGCGTCAGTGAAGCATCTCTGAGACCCTTCGCTCCGCTCAGGGTGACAAAGAGGGGGTTTGTTGCGCGACCCACCCTTGCGTCATGCGGAGCGTCAGTGAAGCATCTCTGAGACCCTTCGCTCCGCTCAGGGTGACAAAGAGGGGGTTTGTTGCGCGCCCCACCCTTGCGTCATGCTGAGCGTCAGCGAAGCATCTCTGAGACCCTTCGCTCCGCTCAGGGTGACAAAGAGGGGCGCAGGGAGCCACACCCGGTTCTCCCTGCTGTAGGGGGAACCTTACGGAGGGGGTATGTCCACCTCACCCCCCCCCGCCCCGCTCCGTAAACGGAGAGAGGAGCCGTTCCCCGTCATGCTGAGCGCCAGCGAAGCATCTGGAGACTTTCTGCCCCAATTCCTCAACCAACTCGGGTAAAGTATAGAGAACCTTCTTGAGGCTCCGATAATCTAAGAATATGAATAGGGAGGCACGCGTGATGAGCATCTGTCCCAGATGCTTTTCCGAGATACCAGAAAAGAGTATCTTTTGTATGGAGTGTGGCGCCCGCATTAGCGAAGCGAAGGGCGATACCCTGGCGATGGAAGGCTCGGACATAGAGGTCTATCCCGAAATCGCACGGGCGAACCTGCTCCGAATGCAAGGCAAATATGAGGAAGCGGTGAGTGTCTGTCGCCAGATACTTGGGCGCTTCCCCAGCAACGAGACCGCTCACGCTCTGATGGGCGACATCTACGCCGACCAGGGCAAACTGGAGGATGCCATCCAGTGGTACGAGATGTTAGTTGAACTTGCCCCTGACAGTGCCGTCTACTCAGCCAAACTCTTCAACCTTCGTGCGCTCCACGCTGCGCAGGTCGCGCCGCCACCGCCTGTAGAAATTCCTGAGGAGAAACCCGCCAAAGCCCCCACGCCCCGAGTGTGGGCTTATCTGGTCGGTGGTGTCTTGACACTGATTCTTGTTGTGTCCGCCTTTGTGGCAGGGGCACGACTGGGAGCCTCGGCGGAGAACACGCCGTCATCACAGGTTGCCAGTAGCTCCCTGTCCAACTTAGGGACAGTGAGCCAACCCCAAGACACCCCCAACCGCGTCATCCCGCCACCACAAGTGTCCGAAGAACCACCCAGTCAACCGCCGCAATTGCGTGGCACCTTCACTGGGATGAGCCAACCTGAGGAACAGATTGCGCGCGCTGTGAGCCAACGCCTGAACGGATTGCCAATCTGGTGTAGCTATGACCCTGTGCATCAGGTCTGGCAAGTGCGCTCCAGCGTTCGGGCGGGCGTGCTCTCCCGCGAGCGTCTGATGCAGGATGCGCTGGCTATCGCAGCGGCGTTCTTGACGCAGGTTGCCGACGCGTCCAGCGTTACGGTGTCGCTCCTCCTGCCCAGTGCCACAGGCGAAGAACGGGTCGCCTTCAGCGTTGATGTCCCGCGCCAAATCATTCCAGCAAACTACGCCCAACTGGGTGGCGATGAACTGAACGCCCTGTTCCAACAGCTCAGGGTCTGGCAGAACCCAGCGTTGAACTTACCGTAAGGTAGAATCGGCGCTGATGGAGAACACCGCTCAGCGCCCCGTTCTGGTGATTATTGACGGGCATAGCCTGCTCTATCGGGGCTTCTATGCCACGCGTCCCTTGACGACTGCCGATGGGCGCCCCACGAACGCCGTCTACAGCTTCACCAATATGCTCCTCTCGCTTTTGGACACAGTGAAGCCTCAGGCACTTGTCGTGGCGTTTGATGCTCCGGCGCCCACCTTTCGGCATGAGGCGTTCGCCGAGTACAAAGCCCAACGCCGAGAGACACCCCTTGAGTTCCGCCCCCAAGTAGAGATGACCCGACGCCTGCTTACGGCGATGGGTATCCCTGTACTCTCAGAGGAAGGTTTTGAGGCAGACGACCTCGTAGGCTCTCTCACGCGATTCGCAACCGATTTGGGCTACGATGTGCTTATCTTCACGGGCGACCGCGACCAGCTCCAGCTCATCAACGACCATGTGCGCGTATGTGCCCCCCAACGCGGAGTAAGCGACCTCCAAATCTTTGACGCCCAGACGGTAATAGAGAAATACGGCATCCGCCCCGACCAGATTACCGATTTCAAAGCCCTGCAAGGTGACCCGTCCGACAATATCCCCGGCGTGCCCGGCGTGGGCGAGAAGACCGCTGCGAAACTCCTTCAGCAGTTCGGCACTGTAGAAGATTTGCTTGAAAACTTAGACAAACTGGCGGACGAGAAGCTCCGTGAACGCATCGCCCAGCATGCAGACCAGATCCGTCAAAGCAAAATGCTGGCAACCATCTTGGAGGAAGTCCCTCTGCCCATCAACACAATCCCGCCCTTCCAACTCACTCCGGAACGCCTCCAAGAGTTGCGCGCCGTCTTAGAGGATTACGAGTTCCGCTCTATCCTCAAGCGGCTCCCCGCTTTAGCCGAAAAGTTCGGTACGGTCAGCGAGGTACAGACCGTTTCCATCTTTGAAACTTTGACCCCCGAAATCATTACGAACCCCGACGAGCGCACCCTGACGCGCCTATTGGAAGGTTCTGCACCTCTGGCTCTACTGTTGGACGGCAAGCTCAACAACTTGCGGGACGCCGACCTTTACACGATTGTCCTCGCACCCCGCCCCGATTTAGCAGTGGTGCTGGACGCACACGGCGCGCTCTTTCTACCTGAGTCGCTCCTGCGCGCCCTGTCAGATGAACAGCGCCCACTCCTGACTTGGGATGCGAAAACCGCCCTGCTGATGGCACGAGGCGCAGGCATCGCGCTTACATCGCCCCAGTTCGATGCTCTGCTTGCGAGCTATGTGTGGCAACCCTCTCGCGCTCAGTACGCGTTGGACTGGCTCTGCGAAGAGCTGCTCCACAGCCGACTGCCCGACGACGAGCACGGGCTTCCCGCCTCCGCCTGTGCCCTACTTCAGTTAGAACAGCCCCTCAAACAGATTCTGGAGCGTGAAGGAACCCTCAGCGTGTTTGAGCAGATCGAGATGCCTCTGGTTCCTATTCTCGCCGAGATGGAGTGGCTGGGTATCCGAATAGACATTCCCTATCTCCAAGACCTCTCGGAGCGGCTCCAAGCACAGATTGAGTCGATCGCCGAAGAGGTGTATAAGTTAGCTGGGGAAAAGTTCAACATTGGCTCGCCGAAACAGCTCGCTACCATCCTGTTTGAGAAACTCCAACTGCCCGTGGTTAAGAAGACCAAGACGGGCTATTCCACCGATGCCGAGGTGCTCCAAACGCTCGCCAGTGAACACCCCATCGCACTCAAAATTGTGGAGTATCGCGAGCTGAGCAAACTGCGCGGAACCTACGCTGAGGCACTGCCCAAACTGGTCAACCCCCACACGGGACGCATCCATACTAAGCTCAACCAGACCGTCACCGCCACAGGACGCCTCTCCAGCAGTGAGCCGAACCTGCAGAACATTCCCATCCGCACGGAGGTCGGGCGCGAGATACGGCGTGCTTTCATCGCCGATGAGGGCTACCAACTGCTCTCGTTGGACTACTCCCAAATTGAGCTGCGCATCCTCGCCCATATGTCCGGCGACCCGGTACTGGTGCGTGCTTTTGAACAGGGTGAAGACATCCACACCGCCACCGCCTCTATCCTGTTTGGTCTAACGCCCGACCAGGTCAACTCGGAGCTTCGCCGACGCGCCAAAACGGTCAACTATGCCGTGCTGTATGGTATGAGCGACTTCGGACTCTCGCAAGAGCTGGGGATTAGCGTCGGCGAGGCGAAAGCCATCATCCAGAACTACTTCGAG
>JBDNDR010000246.1:0-3832 GCA_046718995.1 Fimbriimonadales bacterium | reverse complement strand
CGAGGCGAACCCCGCCCAACTCACCGAGCTCCAGATACCTGCCAGTATGCTTCAGTGCCCCGTTTCCGGTCAGCCCTACCAGTACGACCCAGCGAGCGGGCAGGTGCGATGCCCCACGCCCGGACATATGAGCTATTGATGTCGGGTATGCGTGCGATTCCTGATCCTTTACTGAACACGGTCTATCTCGGCGATGTGATGGAGCTGATGGCGCAGCTGCCTGATGAGTCGGTGGATATGGTGTTCAGCGACCCCGACTATAATGTCGGTGTGAGATATTCGGAAGGGCGTACCTACACCCGCTCGTTTGACGAATACATCGAGTGGTACATCCAACTGGCGCGGGAGTCGCTCCGCGTGCTCAAACCCACCGGCAACGCCTTCTTCATCAACTATCCGAAACAGAACGCCTACCTGCGCGTGCGCTATCTGGACGAGGCGTGCTACGATGTGCAAGACTATGTGTGGGTCTACAATACGAATGTAGGTCAAAGTCCACGCCGGTTCACAACCGCCCACCGTTCCATCCTGCACGCGCGCAAGACGAAGGAGAACCAATTTTTCAAAGACCAAGTCGCTCAGCCCTACCAGAACCCAACCGACAAGCGCATCCGCCAGCGTCTTGCGAACGGACACAAGGGGCGCATGCCCTATTCGTGGTTCTATTTCGACCTGGTCAAAAATGTGAGCCGAGAGAAGACCATCCACGCCTGCCAGATTCCCCAAAAGCTCTCGGCGATGCTGATACTGAGTTGCACGCTACCGGGCGATGTGGTGCTTGTCCACTTCGGGGGAAGCGGGGCGGAGCTGGAAGTCTGCCAAGCGCTGGGGCGCCAGTTCGTCTCTGCGGAGATAGACCCTGTCTACCACCAGATGATATTAGACCGCCTGGCACGCGGGCAGATTGCCGATAAGTACCGCCTGATGGCACAACGCGCTCCCCAAACCTTAGAGGAGCAGTTGAACCTTATAGAGCCATAAGGCTACGCCAGCTGAATCGGGTCGATATCTACGGTGAGCATCGCCCGTTCGCGGGGGCTGAGCGCACTTAACACCGTTCCCAGCGGCTCGGCAGGCTCAATATGCGGCGCATATTTCAACAGAAGATGATAGCGATACTTGCCCGCAACGCGCTCCAACGGTGCTGAGGTCGGTCCCAGAATCTGCAACAGCGTGTCGCCCAGCTGGTCTGCCAATCGTTCGGCAAGCCGCTTCAGCACGCCCTCCGCCTCCAGAGGGTTCGTATCTTGGCTGAGCAGGTTCACCAGTCGGCAGAAGGGCGGATAGAGGAGCAGTTCACGCGTGGCGAGCTCCATCTGATAGAAGCCGAGATAGTCGTGCTGTAAGGCGTGGGTGATTGCGGGGTGGTCGGGATTATAGGTCTGTACTAAGGCGCGCCCCGCTTGCCCGTGCCGTCCTGCGCGCCCTGCGACCTGCATCAGCAGGTGGAAGGTTCGCTCGCCCGCACGGAAGTCGGGGATATGAAGCCCTGTGTCGGCGCTGATGACACCCACCAGCCCCACTCGTGGGAAATCCAGCCCGCGCGCAATCATCTGGGTTCCAATCAGCACATCCAGCTCGCCCGCCCGAAACTGTTGGAGAATTTGGAGATATCCCTCGCGCCCGCCCGATGTGTCGCGGTCTAAGCGCGCAATCCGCAGGTCGCCCGCCAGCTCGCGCAGGGTCATCTCCACGCGCTGAGTTCCGATACCGAAGGGGAGCAGCTGAATGCCTCTACAGGAGGGACATACGCGCGGCGCACTTTCCTGATGACCGCAGTGATGACAGCGCAGGCGGTTTTCTGCCCCACGATGATAGGTCAGCGCCACCGAGCAGTTGGGACACATCGGCACATGCCCGCACTCCCGACAGAGCAGAATCGGCGAGAACCCGCGACGGTTGAGGAAGAGTATCACCTGTCGCCCCGACTGAACGGTCTCTTGCACCGCTTCCATCAGAGGTGGCGTGATGACCTGGAAGCGTCCGCCCCGCAGGTCTATCAACTCTATTGTCGGGAGGGGCAGTCCACCCACGCGCTCTGGCAGTTCCAACCGGCGGAGCGCACCCACTTCGGCGCGATGGAAGGTTTCTATGGCGGGTGTGGCAGAGCCAAGCAGGAGGAGGGCGCCCTCTTGACGGGCACGGATTTCTGCCAATCGGCGCGCGTGGTAGGCAGGTGCGTTGCTCTGTTTGTAGGACGGCTCATGTTCCTCGTCCACCACGATAAGCCCCACATTTTGGAGGGGGGCAAACAGCGCCGAGCGCGGCCCTACCACAATCGGGGCTTCACCCCGATAGATGCGAAGCCACTGGGCGTAGCGTTCGCTGGGGCTGAGCTGACTATGGAGCACCGCCACGCTCTCGCCGAACCGTTCGCGGAACCGCTGGCTCAACTGGGCGGTCAGGGCAATCTCTGGCACGAGAAACAGCACCGTGCGTCCCATACGCAACACTTCGGCACTGGCACGCAGGTAGACCTCGGTCTTGCCACTGCCCGTCACACCGAACAGTAGGAACGGTTGGTAGCCCCCTTGCTGAATAGCCTGACGGAGCGCATGGACGGCATTTGCCTGGGCAGGGGTGAGGTGCCGTACTTCACCCCCTAAGCCCTGTGTGCGATGTACCTCACCCCCTAAGCCCCTCTCCGTAAACGGAGAGGGGGAATGAGCACCCGCGCCTTCTGACTCGGTTGCAACCTCACCCCCTAAGCCCTGTGTGCGATGTACCTCACCCCCTAACTCCTGTGTGCGATGTACCTCACCCCCTAAGCCCCTCTCCGTAAACGGCGAGGGGGCACCCTCCGTTTCTCCCCCCTCTCTGCCTGCGGAGAGGGGGGCTGGGGGGGTGAGGTTATTCTCGTCTGCACGGTGAGAGGCTGTGAGGGTGAGTTCATCTTCTTCTGCAGGGTGGGATGCAGGGGGGGTGAGGTAATCCTCCCCCCTCTCTGCTTGCGGAGAGGGGGGCATGGGGGGTGAGGTTATGCCTGCCTGCAGAAAGGGAGATGGAGAAATAGAGCGCACCCGACGAATCAGACCACGCGCCTCCAAAGCCCGCAAAACTTGGGTGCTGACCCCAGTCTCTTCCCTGAGTTCCTGCTCGCGACGGCGTCCCTCAGGATGAAGCAGGAGTTGGGTCAGGAGCCGAGTCTGCGCAGGCGCACGGTGCGATTGGTTGGCAAAAAACTCTTCCAGCGCCTCCGAATCGGCAACTACCTCGACCCACCGAGTCTCTTGCACAGGGATAGGGGGCGGAGCCAACTCGTAGAAGGTTTCGACCACCCCGCGCTGGCGTAGGTGCTCCAGACCGGGGCGTAGGATAGCCGATGCCAACCGTTTTTGAAGCGCGCCCAAGCTGGCACGACCGCCCAGTGCCCTCAGGGTCTCCACCACGCGTTGGGCGTTCTGCGAGCGTAAAGTGGGTACAGGCTCACGAAGTGCATAGACAGTCTGAAGGTGGTAGCGCGCGGAAGTGGGGAGGACGGTCAGCACCGCTTCGGCAAGCGAACAGAGCTGGGTCTGAGCCAGCCACTCACTGAGGTGCAGGAGCACCCCGCGCAGAAGCGGTTGGTTCAGCACGCCGAGAATGGGCTTGAGTGTGTCGTCGGGCGCAGGCTGAGAGGCGAGGCTCAACACCACGCCCAACACCTGACGCGATTGTAGAGGCACGATCACCCCTGAACCCGCCTGCACCTGTCCTGCAAGCGCATCAGGAACGGCGTAGCTGAGCGTGCGATAGCCCAGCTCGCCGCCTGCAAAGACCAAAACTTCGGCAGTGTTCACATCGGCGCTGGCATCATCGGGATAAACATCAACGCAGGGATGCGCTCCAACAG
>JBDNDR010000245.1:0-3834 GCA_046718995.1 Fimbriimonadales bacterium | reverse complement strand
AATTCGGCTGAGGTGGAGCATCATCATCGTGAAGGTGTAGAGGTAGTCCGCCACGAAGTCGCGGTCTGACACGGCGTCCATGCTATTGGGTACTGGGAGCGAGAAGCCCAGTTCGTTCGCCGTCAGCTCGCGGTCGATGGGGATGCTGGTGCCCGAGAGTGCCCCTGCACCGAGCGGGCAGAGGTTCATTCGGTGCGCCGACTGCACCAGCCGTTCCAGGTCGCGCCCGAACGCCCACAGATGCGCCATCAGGTGGTGCGCCAAGCTCACAGGTTGGGCATGCTGTTGATGGGTCAGCCCGGGCAGGAGCGTCATCGTGTGCTGCTCGGCGAGTTGGGTGAGCGTCTGGCACAGTTCAATCAGGGCGTGCCCGATTTTGGGGGTCATCTCCCTCAGCCACAGGCGCGTGTCGGTTGCGACTTGGTCGTTGCGGCTGCGTGCGGTATGCAGCTTGCCCGCCAGTGCCCCGACCTTCTCGTACAAGCGCTGTTCTATCGCGGTATGGATGTCCTCCGCCTCGTAGTCGAGCTCCCACTCGCCCTCTTGGATTTCGTGGGCGATTTCCAGGAGCGCTTGCACCAGTGCGTTCGCCTCGTGCTGACTGAGGATGCCGGTGATGCCGAGCATGCGTGCGTGAGCGATACTGCCCTGAATGTCCTGCGACCAGAGGCGTTGGTCAATAAAGAGGGAGTGCGAGAACGCTTGGGCTTCGGGCGCGGGTTCCTTCTCAAACCGTCCGCCCCACATGCGCTGGGATTGGGATTGTTCTTTGGGCATAAGTAAGGGCAATTATACCGAAGACAGGGAAGCGCGCCCGGAGGGATTCGAACCCCCGACCCCCAGATCCGAAGTCTGGTGCTCTCGTCCGCTGAGCTACGGGCGCATAACAAATGGTCGGGGCGCCCGGACTCGAACCGGGGACCTCTACCACCCCATGGTAGCGCGCTAACCATACTGCGCCACGCCCCGACAGCCTAAGTATACCCCAGTGTCCCCCCGAATTCAAGGGCACATAGGGGCAACCGTTTTCAGCGTGCTCAGCGCATCTCAAACTCCAGCGTGGGATCCATCGGATAGCATCCCATCCCTGCTCCGTAGATTGCCAACCCGCCGGGCAGGTCGGGTGGGACGGTCAGGCGCAGAGTGAGGGTACGGTTCTGTGCGAGCTGGCTACGCAGGGCGTCGTTCACCGTCAGGGTCGCCGTCTGGAGGTAGCCATACGAGCCACGCTCCACGCCCGCCCAGTGGGATAGCACGCCTCGCGCATCGGCAGGGTCATCGGGCAGGCTCCAAGTCGCAACTCGCACCCCAGCGATGTCGACCAGCACCCGCGTGGGATACTTCTTGCCGTCGGTTTGGGGATAGTCGTCGGGGTGGACGCGCTGAGCCCAGTCCACCTTTTCGCGCCCCGCCTTCGCCCCGACTTCCATCCGAAGCCGAATCGCACGCAGGCGGCTCAGGTCGACCTCGTTGGGGATGGCAATCGTGTACTCCACATAGCCGTGCCCCTGCCCGTAGTGTTTGCTTCGGATGGGCTTCTCGGGTTGGCTTAGCCGATTGAACTCGCTTCGGGCATATTGGGTGGGGTCGAAGCGCACCAACACGCGGCGCCTGCCGTCCTGCACCACTCGTGGCAGGTTCTCCAGCCCCACCGCCCACTGCGTGTAGTTGATGTGGATGCGGGTCTCGCTTTGGTCTTCTATCCAAGCGACCAGCGTGGCGAGGCACGGCTCATCGGGTAGGCTGACCGACACGGTAGCCAGTGGCACCACCTGATACGACGGCACGCTGGCGAACCGAAGCGACTGCACCGCTCCCCGATGGCGTTTCCCCAGCGTATCGATCCAATCTAAGCGGTAGTAGAGGCGAATCGGCTTCGTCACGAACCGTCCCGAATAGTGGCTGAACAGCAGAGGCACCTGCACCGTTTCGCCCGGTTGCGCTCGCTTGATGGCGGGCAGGTCGATCACCAGAAAATCCTCTGCGAACAGGTCGCGCACACTCATGCGGGGTGCCCAGAAGTCGTAGCCGAACTCTTTGGGGGAGCGGTCGTAGTTATAGACGCCGTTGTGTTCCCACTCTACATCGGTCAGCTCGGTGTAGGTGTAGCCCACGAGTTTGTCCAGACTGCGCAGGGCGTTCGTGGCGAATAGGTTGCCCCACGACCAGTCGCCATCGCCGTCAAACGCCGCCAGATAGCCATACTCATTATTGATGAACGGCTCGCCCCGACTGGTGCGCCCATCGATATAGTTCCACGCTTTGCCGACACCAATCTCGTTGCGGTTGATTTGCTGATAGACCGAGCGGAAGGCGTCTACCCCACGGCTGTACCAGTGGAACGAGTTTAGGTCGGTCTCCAAGTGTGCCCAGCCGGAGTTATCTTGCACGAGGCGGGTGGGGTCTAACTCGCGCGTTAGCTGCACCATCTTCAGCACCCAGTCTACGCGGTGGGCGCGGTCGGTGTTATTGATTTGCCCGATGCCCCACTCCTCGTTGAACACCGTCCAGATGATGAGGCTGGGGTGATTGAAGTCGCGGGCAATCTGGTCGCGGAGGGTCTTTTCAAAGGTCTGGCGGGCGCGCTCCGAAATATTGAAGGTGCAGGGGATGTCCGCCTGAACCAAGATGCCCAGTCGGTCTGCCCAGTAGAGTTTGCGCGGTTCGTCCGCCTTGATGTGAATCCGAATCATATTGAAGCCCGCTTGTTTCGCCAGCTCAATATCGCGCTTGAGGAACGCATCGTTGGGCGCGGTATAGACGCCATCGGGGTTGAACGACTGGTCTAACACCCCTCTGAGGAAGATGGGCTTCCCGTTGAGCAGGAGATAACTATGTTCAGCGCCTCCGTAGCGTCCCCAGCGCACGGTACGAATGCCGAAATAACCACGCACGGTGTCTTCTATGGTGTCTCCGCGGATGAGGCGTATCTCGAAGGGGTAGAGGTGGGGCGTTTCGGGCGTCCAAAAGCGCGCGCCGGGCACCGTGAGGGTTAGGGTTGCACTTTCGGCGTTGGGCGCCAGCTCCTGCCGAACGGTGGGGAACTGCTTTTCGGTAGAGCGTATCTCAACCGTCATCGGGGCTTCTATGCCCCCGCGTTCAATCGCCACCGTGATTTGCACCTTTCCGTTGGGCACGCCCGCCTCGTCCGCCTCACACACGATGCGATGCGATTGCACATAGGCTTGCCCCGTAGCTTCCAGCCAGACCGTCTGCCAAATCCCGCTGGTGCTGGTGTACCAGCTGGGGGTCTGCTTGCCGATGGGGGTCTCGTGGTCGGTACGGTCTTCGGCAACCACGACCAGTTGGTTCGGGCGGTCATAGCGCACTTGGGGCGTGATGTCGAATCGGAACTCGGAGTAGCCGCCCTCGTGGTCGCCGACGCGTTGCCCGTTCACCCAGACTTCGGCGCGGTAGTCCACCGCCCCGAAGCAGAGCCAGACTCGCTTGCCCTGCCAACTGGGCGGGATGGCGAACTCGCGCCGGTACCACGCTTCGCCCTTATAGTCGGTGCGTTGCACGCCACTGAGGGGGCTTTCCCAACCGAACGGCACTCGAATCGTGCCCTGATACGGTCGGTCATCCAGAGGCGATACTTGCAGGGGCGTCGTGCCCTCTCGGTTCTCGGGTGCGAACTGGAACTCCCACATCCCGTTCAGCGATTGCCACGCGGAACGCTCAAAATCGGGGCGCGGGTGGGGACTATCTGCACCAGCGCCAGCCAAGAAAACAGTTGCGACCATGCCCACGATTGCCTTCCTTGACATCGGGGTATGGGTTCGGCTTGGACAGCGAGCCTCCTGCGAGAGCGTTAGAGAATTCGTCCCTTAGGCT
>JBDNDR010000244.1:0-3844 GCA_046718995.1 Fimbriimonadales bacterium | reverse complement strand
ATCAGCGTTCTGTTTCGCTTGCTCGGGGTGGGTCTGGAACTCGTGGCTGACCGCCAGATACTTGTGGGGCTTGTAGGTGAGGTTATACTGACGCACAAGGAACAGACGCCCATCTTGGTAGGTGCGGGTCTTGTACATCAGGTTATAGCGCAGAGTCTCGCTGGCGGGCGACTCCAGCTGGTAGTAGCGGTCAACAGCCCGTCCCTGCCCCGGAACATATAGCCCCACATAACCGCCCGACACCTTGTGGTTCAGCAAACCGGCGTGAGCGGTAAAGTGCTTGTTCTCTTGATGCCACATTCCACGGTCAGCCAGCGCACCGTATCGAAAATCGAACTGTAGACCGCGCAGGAGTAGGAAATCGAACGGCTTGGCGCTCTGCACAACCACTTGGCTCTGGGCGCGCGTGTTCGTGTGGTCATGGCGCCACTCCTGATAAGCGCCCCCCACACTCAAGACCCCGAAGGCGGTTTGGGTTAGCCCTGCCGACATCACGCGTGTTCCGTTCGCCCCCTCACGCCCTTGACGGGTCTCGCTGAAACTGAGCGTGGTGCCCTCGCGGATTTTGTACTCGATTCCCACCTGCTGGCTGTTCTCGTCGGGCGCGCCTTCACGGTTCGCCTCGGCGTGCGCCATATTCAACTTCGTTCGCGGGTTGAGCTGATAGCCCACCTGGTAGTTGCGATAGCGTTCGCTGACCGCTCCAGTCGCTACAGTACGCCGTTCTTCCATCGCCAAGTTCATATTGCGCACGGCACTGGAACCGAAACGCCAATATTCGGTCGTTTGATAGAGTGGGTTCGCCAGTGTGCCACCAATCTGGCGTCGCTCCTGATAGGCGTTGAGTTGCCCGAAGCCGAGAATATATTGGATGTCGTTACGCTCGTACTCGTCGTGCAACAGCCCTTCAGCCAACTTCCCTGAGCGATATTCGTCCGCTTGGCGACCGAAGGTGAGGTTCTTGCTTGGCTGCCACAAGAATCGGTACCGATTGCGTTTATTGCCAATCTGCTCCAGAGGGTTGTTGGCATCGAACTGGAACAGTTCTAACTGAAGATTGGGTGCCACGCGTAGCTTGGCTGTCCAGTCGTGCTGGCGGAAGCCACGCAACTGGGCTAAGAAATCGCGTTCGGGGTCGGCGAGGTCGTGGGCACGCGAAAAGTCGGCATCCACCTGACGCTGATTGTAGTTGAACTCCACCATCGGCGTGATGAGCCGATAGCTCGTGCGCTGGACGCCAGCCCCGATAGCCATAATCCGCGTGTTAGCGATGGCGAAGCCAAACCCCTTGGTGGTATACATCGCGTCCCAGTCGGAGCGCTGAAGCCCCTGCTCATTATGAAACAGCATCTGCTCTACGCGGGTTAGGTCACGCAGGCGTCCGAAGTTGGAACCGATGCCCCGGTCGTGCAAGCGTATCTGAAAGTTGGGCGTGCGGAGTTGCCACTGGGTGCCTGTGATGTCGCCTTTATTGGTGAGGTCTTCTACGCTATAGCGCTTGAGCTGCAGGGTGAGGTCTTTACTGGGTTTGATTTCGGCGCGTTGGAGGGTGCGTTCTAATCCGCCCTCTCTCAACACTTGGGGTAGGTCTTGGTCAGGCTTGAGCGGAACGGCGTTTTGGGGGTCATGGAAAGCGCGTACCTCTTCCGCCATCTGCTGATGCTCTTCGGGCTTCAAATTTGCCAGACGCCCAAACTCGGGACTGACGGAGCGATGCAGATGCTCAATTTGTAAGTTTTCGGTCTGAACTTGTATATGTTGACGCTCCAATTCGCCTGTTGGAGAACTAATCTGTTGGAGATTGGTGGCGACTAAGACCCCCGGCTGTTGAAGCTGGATTTGGGTCATGTCTCGGCGCATCCCCGCCTCGCGAGCCAGTTGACCTTTATCACCCTCCGCCAAATCGCCAAAGCGTGTGAACTGGCTATCCACCGATTGCTGGACACGGTTGACCTTGAGCCAAGGCAGGTCTACGCCGTAGATGACCCGCTCAATCGTCTCGTCGCCTTGCGAGACGCTCAGCCGCTCGTATTTGGCGGTACTATTAGGTGCAAGTTGTAAACTGGAGGTCATCTGTTCGCGTACCAGCCCGCGCTCTCGGAGCCATTCTTCTTTGGGGGCGTCCGCAAGGTCTTTGAATCGCTTGAACTCAGCAGATGCTTCGCGCCGTGTCCAGTTCAGGTTCAAGACCCCACTGGTGAACTGCCACCCCTCTTGGGTGATAGTGCCCTTCTCGTCTTCTATGCGCAAGCGCGACTGCTGGAGGGAGGTGTTGTTATTGAACTGCAATCCCAGCGTGTAGTCAAACCGTTTCAGCCCGCGTTCGCGCTCCAGCTGGGCTAACCGATTGGCATCCAAACCGCTCTGAGCGCCGAGCATCTTCTGTGGCGAAAAGTTGCGGCCGATGTCCTGATAGTTCGCTTTGAATTGCAGCGCCCCCGTGTTGAGCTGGAGGCTCTGCATAATGAACTGATCCATCTCGGCGGGTGTAGCGGTGCGTTGAGCCGCGTTCATCTGGTTGGGGGAAGCATAAGCCCGCACCTGCTCACGCGAGCCGATGAAGAAGTAGCCCTGTAAACTGCTGTCCCCGCCGAAGCGTAGCGCATTTTGCATCCCATACGCGCTCAGGCGGTAGCTCACGCCCTCTCGGGTCGTCTCGGTCATGCCGGGCATATAGAGCGCTTGAAGTGCCCCGCCCTGCCCGAAGGAAAGACTCAAGATTGGGAGCGCAGAGACCGCCTCAGTTCGCTTGCTGTTGGGGTCATAGCGGTAGGAAACCTGGATGGTAGAGAACCGTCGGACTGGCACTGCAAAGCTGAGGTTCCCCGAAGCATAGTCTATCCAGTAGTCCAAGTCGCGGGCGAGGCGTTTGCCATCCACGAAAACAGCCTCAGAGTTGGGCACAACCGGTGCATAACGCAAGGTGTAATGCCCACGCGTGCCGTTGCCGGGGATTAAGTCGGAAGATGCCACCCCAATCACTTGGGAGGTAGGCGGTGCCGATTTCGCCATCCCGTTGAGTTCGAGTAGAGAGGCAGACGGTTCCTGCGCTGAGAGACTCAGCCACAGGCTCATCAGCCCGGCACTCCACACGATGGCGCGCTTCATTCGCTCTCTCCGTTATTGTCGGCAGATTCTACTGGACTACCTCAGGTTGATTGAGACGATTGGGACAACGAAACGGTTGCTCGGGTTCTCGGTGTGCTGGTTCTCGTTCAGGCGTATGCGACGGTCGCGTCGCAGCTGCTCATTGAACTCTTTACGCCACTCGGAGAGCGCGGTCGTTGGGACATTGGACGGGTTGGATGGGGCATTATTCGCGGTGGGCATCGTAGAGACCACCGAGACGGTCGGAGTCGGCAGGATGACCGGCTCACTCGGCTCTGCGTCAACAATCGCCGTGACAATCGGTGTGCTGGGAGTGGAGCCAGCAGCCGACTGAGCAACATTGGTATTGGAAGAGTCAGGTGCCATCGGCGACACCGTGCTGATACGCGTGGAAGATACCCAACGCGGCTCCGCCTGCACCACACGGAACTCAGGGCTCGACTCTACAACGACCACTACCTGCGGTACTGCAGTAGGCTCGTTGGACTGTTCCCTTGAAGAGGGCTGAATCGTGGCGATGACGGTCTGCTCAGGGCGGGTGGTGATAGCCTGTGCCGATGGACTTTCTTGGGGTGCATGGGGCAAGGTAAACCACGCAGCGAGCAAACCGGCACCCAACGCGGGAGCCCACTGCCACCAGCCGGGACGAAAACGGGAGGTGAGTCGTTTGCGACGCGTTGTGCTGTTGAGAATGCGTTCCCGTAGGTCAGGAGGGGGTAGATAGTTCGGTGAACGG
>JBDNDR010000243.1:0-3847 GCA_046718995.1 Fimbriimonadales bacterium | reverse complement strand
CGTCCAGTTGGATGAAGAAGGGGGGCGTCACGAAGGGGGCATAGTCGCCCTCCTGGTCGTGCGGCTCAAAATAGAGTTTCGTGGCGCCGTGTGTGGCGTAGAAGGTCTGTAGTTCGGCGTTGCGCAAGGCGGTCAGCGTGCGCGGTTCGCTGGGCAGGTTCAGCGCGGCTAACGCACGGCGTCCCTCGTCGCCCAGCACATCCCAAGTCTCAAACACGCCCAGCTCCCAGTTGTAGCCCAGTCGCATCGCCATATCCAGCGAGGGAATATCGTAGGCGACATCGGGCATCACCTCCGCGCCGTAGGCGAGCGGGAGCAGGAACGCCTCGCGGAAGAAGGCGCCGTAGGGGTCAGGCAGAGTCAGGAGCGTGTGGAGCCGTTCCGCAATCGGCGCACGGGGATTGACCGCTACAGGCAAGTTCGGCTCTTGGCGGGGGCGGTAATCCAAAGTCTCAAAGTCCAGCGTGAAAATCTCCTTGCCCTCGCGCCGGTAGAAGCCAGCCCCAGTCTTCTCGCCCAGTCGCCCTTCTTCTATCAGGCGGTGCCACAGCGCGGGCATCGCCAACCCCTGTAGATAGGCGTCATCGGGGAGGCTCTGCTTCTGGTTGCGGATAATATTGTCCGACACATCCAACCCGACAAGGTCAGCCAGGCGGAACACGCCACTCCGCGGGCGTCCGACCAGCGGACCGAGCATCAGGTCGGCGGTCTCGGGGGTAATCCCGTACTGAATGGCACTGGCGAGCGCGCGCATCAGCGCATAGACCCCGATTCGGGTGGTGATGAAGCCGGGCTGGTCTTTCGCCAACACCACGCGCTTGCCCATCAACCGCTCGGCGAAGGTGATGAAGCGGTTGGTCAGGTCGGGGTCGGTGTCTGCGGTGGGGATGAGCTCCAGCAGGTGCATCACGCGGGGGGGATTGAAGAAGTGGGTGCCCAAGAATCGGCTTCGGAGCGATTCGGGCAACGCCTGAGCAATCTCACTGATACTCAGCCCCGAAGTGTTCGAGCTGAGCACGGCGTGGTCGTTGACCCGCTCTGCCACGCGACGCCACAGCGCATGTTTTGGCTCAAGCTGTTCAATAATCGCTTCCACAACCCAGTCCGCCTCGCCCACAGCGTCTAAGTGTTCCTCGACACTGCCGGGCTGGATGCGCTTGAGGTCGTCGGGTTGATAGACGGCGTTCGTTTTTTGGATTCGTTCGATCGCTTGTTGGGCGATGTCGGCTTGGTCTAACAAGGTGACCCGCCAGCCCATACTGGCGAGTAGCCCTGCAATCCCGGTGCCCATCGTGCCTGCGCCGAGCACGACAGCGTGCCCTCTACGACGGTTGCCACTGACCATAGCTGTTTTGTGCCTCCATTGGTTTGATTATAAAAATGGGTCTGCCCCGAGGGCAACACCTATCACCCCCGATTGTACCCGACGGATAGGAGTCGCCCCAACTGGCAGGAAACCGCCCCGCTTCGCCGAAAAAGCAAACACTAACCAGCAAGGAGGTCGTTAGTGGTCAATCTGACCCAGTTCAACCAAGCGATCGAACGACTACAAGACCAGATTGGGCGCGTGATTATCGGACAGCGTGAGGTGGTTCAGCAAGCGCTCTGTGCGTTGCTTGCAGATGGGCACCTGCTACTGGAGGGCGTGCCTGGGATTGCCAAGACTCTGTTGGTGCGCGTGATGGCGCAGTCGCTGGGACTGCAGTTTCGGCGGGTACAGTTCACTCCCGACCTGATGCCCTCGGACCTTGTGGGCACGAACATTTTGGACACTCAGACGGGCGAGTTCCGATTGCGCAAGGGACCCGTCTTTGCGAACATCGTTTTGGCAGACGAAATCAACCGCACGCCCCCTAAAACTCAGTCGGCACTGTTGGAGGCGATGGAGGAGCGCAAGGTCACGATCGATGGCGAGCCGTATCCCCTGCCCCAGCCGTTTGTGGTGTTTGCCACGCAGAACCCGATTGAGTACGAGGGCACCTATCCCCTGCCTGAAGCGCAGTTAGACCGATTCCTGCTCAAGGTCGTCATAGACTATCCTCAGGAGGAGGAAGAGCGCGCTATTTTAGACCTGCATCACGAGGGGTTCCGCCCCGACCGGCTGGAGGCGGCAGGGATTCAACCCGTGATGGATGCCGAAACGCTGGAGCAGGTACGCCAGACGGTGCGTGCTGTGCGGGTGGAGCCAGAGGTACGCGACTATATCCTTCAGATAGTGCGGCGCACACGCCAAAATGAATTTCTGCTGGTCGGTGCCAGCCCGCGTGCGGGGATTGCGCTGATGAATGTGAGTAAGGCGTTGGCGATGATGCGGGGACGCGAGTTCGTGACCCCCGACGATGTGAAGCAGATGGCGCTCCCCGTCCTGCGGCATCGCGTGATTCTCAAGCCCGAATCGGAGGTGGAAGGCTTGAGCGCCGACCGTATTGTGGTGAGCCTGTTGGAGGCGGTACCAGTCCCAAGATGAGTGCGACAACCCTGCTGGAGAAGCCGAGCGTAGCCCCTTTGCCGACCGCCTCTTCGGAGGCGACCCCCGTGCTTGTGGTGGTACGCCCCAGTAGTAGTGGGATGCTGCGCCATGTGCAGGGTCTTATCAAGTACCTGCCCGAACACGGCTTCCTGCCAACGCTCACTGGTCCCGATTTTATCCGCGACCGTCCCGGACCGATTGCCGACTCCCGCGCGGTCAAGACCCTGCGCGCCTACGCCCGCGATTTCCCGCTGGTGCACTGCCATGGGGTACGGGCAGGCTGGATTTGCGCGCTCGCCCTCCGCAACGAAACGCCCTGGCTCTGGACGGTACACCATCTGTTGATGAGCGAGAGCCGACTGGTGCGCCTGCTCTGGCGCTGGATTGCGAAGCATCCCCGCGTGATTATGGCGGTCTCCGACAGTGTCAAGGAAGGGATGGTGCGCGGTGGGTTAGATGCGGAGCGGATTGAGGTCGTTCACGGTGGGATTGACCTGGAGCGGTTTGAGAATCTGCCTGACCGCGTGGCGATGCGCATTCAGTTCCATACCCCGCGCGAGCGTCCGGTGGTGCTGTGCGTGGGGCGGTTCGTTCGGCACAAGGGCTTTGACCTCGCCATCCGCGCGATGGAGCATGTATGGCAGGTCTTCCCAGACGCTGACATCTGGTTGGCAGGCGATGGGATTGACAATAAACATCTGGTCTCGCTGAGCTTAGCAAGCAGTAAGACCCATCACATCCGCTTCTTCGGCTACTGGAGCGCGGTGGAGGAGCTCTATAGCACTGCCGATGTGCTGGTGGCACCGGCGCGCGATGCCGGGCTGGGGCTGGCGGTGATGGAAGCGATGGCGTGCGGACTGCCCGTGGTGGTGAGCGACATCCCGCAACTCCAGGCACTGGTGAAACACGAGCAGACGGGTCTCATCGTGCCTCGCGAGGATGTAGAATCGCTGGGGCAGGCAATCATTCGCATACTCCAAGACCGCAAACAGGCTCAAGCGATGGCTCGGAACGCCCGCTTGCAATCTGACCGGTTCCACATCCGCCACACGGTAGAGCGCACAGTGCCGTTCTATCGGTCGGTGTTGGGCAAGCTGTAAGAGGGCTTGAAGACGGGGCATCGCTTCCCACAGTGCCAAGCGATGAACAATCCTGCCCCTACCACCAACAGCGAAACCAGATGTCCGTAGGTGAGTCCTCCTACCGCCAGCACGGAGGTCGCACCCGCTCGGAAGAACTCATTAATGAAACGGTAGCCCCCGTGCATCGCCAAGAACCAGCCGAACAGCTGTCCCTGATGGCGCGGACGCCTCTCCAGCCGTAGAAGGAGGGCGAAGATAATCAGGTTCATCAAGGTTGCGTAGAATTGGGTGGGGT
>JBDNDR010000242.1:0-3861 GCA_046718995.1 Fimbriimonadales bacterium | reverse complement strand
CACGGCACCCGACTCGCGTGCTCCCCGTAAGTTGATGAGCGTCATCAGCGTGATGAACAGCACGCATAATAGAACCCGTTCTTCTATCAGTTCGGGGAAGGCGGAGATGATGGCGTTGACACCCGCGGCGATACTCACCGCCACCGTCAGCACATAGCCCACCAGCAGAGCGGACGCCGCTAACAGCCCCCAGAACTCGCCCAGATTCTCGCGCGATACGATGAACGCGCCACCCCCTTGAGGGTACGCATAGACCGTCTGCCGGTACGAGAATATCACGATTCCCAGTAGGATGACAACGGCGATGGAGATGGGAAATGCGAACTGGAGCGCATAATCGCCTGCCTCCCAGAGCACTAATTTCATCTCTTCGGTGGCGTAGGCTGAGGAGGAGAGCGCATCCGAAGCGAACACCGGAAGGGCTAACAAGACCGCCAAACGCTCATGGCGCGCCCGACGCGTTGACAAGACCGGTCCAATCAGTATCCGCCAAATCCGCCCAAGCATGGACTGTTCTCACGCGACGCTAGCCTTGCGTCAGCAACCGAACCAGAAGTATACCTCTTATGGCGGGGTGTGACCCTCATCACAGAAAGCGTCTATGGGCTGGAAGGTACAATCGCACTATGCAACGCACAGGCAGGTTGGTGGTCGGGATGACCGGCGCCAGTGGGGGCATCTATGCGGTGCGGTTCCTGCGCCAAGCCATCCACCACTTTTCCGAAATCTACCTCATCGCCTCCGACCAAGCGATTCAGGTGCTCCAGACGGAGGTCGGCATCAGGGTAACGCGCGAAACGCTCAGCGCCGAAACCCTGCTGGGTGTGCCGTATGAGGGTTTGAAAGTCCTCCAACCGCGGGACTACTTCTCGCCGCCCGCCAGCGGGAGCTTCCGCCACGATGGGATGGTGCTCATCCCCTGTTCGATGGGCACGCTGGGGCGGATTGCGAACGGTATCTCGGATGACCTGATGACCCGTTCCGCCGATGTCTGTCTCAAGGAGCGTCGCCCGCTGATTCTGGTGGTGCGCGAGACCCCGTTCAACCTCACCCACCTGCGCAATATGGTGTTGGCGTGCGAGGCAGGGGCAATCATCTTACCTGCGAACCCCTCGTTCTACAACTGCCCGCGCACACTGGAAGAAGCGGTGGACACCGTCGTAGCGCGCGTGCTCCAGAACTTGGGCGTTGAGCAGAAGCTCGTGCCCGAATGGGGAATAGACGAGTAAGCAGGTTCGCTACACTTTATGCACTGTCGCCCACACTGAGCGGTACGCATCTAAGTTACGCGCCTGTTTGCGCCCCTCCACAATGTCCAGATAGAGTGTCGCAATCTCGTAGGGGCGCAGTGCAACCTCAACCCGACTGTAGGGCGCGCCCATCGGAATCGGAGGCTCGGTAGGCTTAACGGGCAGGGCTTCCATCGGCTCACCCAATAGATTGGTCTTATAACATTTTTCTACAGTGCCTGCGATGTTAAGTCCTGCCGTGCCTGCCTTGCCTTCCAGCTCAACCAAGCGCAGGATGTAAGGGAAGCCAACGCCCGACCCAGCGTAGTCATCTAAGCCGATACGCGCATACGCTTCCGCCTCGCGGTAGCAGGCAGAGACGACGCAGTGGGGTGCATCGCACCACACCAGGGCGAACTTCGGGGGCAGGTCGCCATCGGACGGTTCGCAGGAACGCACGAGGACAGGACGCGTGAACTCCTGTGCCATCCGCCAACGCTGGGCGTGGCTGAGTGTCCCGTGCGGCACAATCCGAACCTTACAGCGCAGTTGCCCCACAAAATAGTCCTCATCCCACGGGTCGTAGAGGTTCAGAATATGCCAGACGCGGCTACCGTCCCACTGCATGGACTGATTGCCATCGTGCAGGTATAGCACCCCGCGTTCCCCGCCGTCAAAGTCCAGTAGGTTCAGCGCCGTGAACGGGTTCTGAACCTCCTCAAAGACTTGGGGCGAGGTCATCCAGTCGCCCGTTGGATACTTGCGCAGGTAGGTGCCGTTTGGGGTAATCGGGCTGACGCCGTAGGGATGGTCGTGCAACAGCCGATGGTGGCTCATCGCGAAGGTGATGGGGGTCTTGAGCGCACCTTGAAAGCCCCCATCAGGGCGGGGGAGCCTCTCGGAATGGTATTCCAGGTCTACTCCATCGTACTCGGGTGCAAGGCTCAGGGTGAGCGTCAGAGCCTCCTGTCCCTCCATCGCATAGGTCATCTCCAAAGTGGGGTAGGGTGGGGTGTCTTGCACGGCTACCTGCACCTCGAAGTTGACGGGTTTGCCTCCGCGCCTCATGTAGAGTTGTCCCAGAGGCGTGTCAGGCGTGAGCATGCCTTCGGGGAACTGCTCGCTGTAAATCTGTCGGATGAAGCCGGTCGCTTTGTCCACCACAACATGAATTGAGTTGCGTCGCAGATGGAATGCGGTGGCGTCTTCATCTAACAGCGTTGCGGGCACTGCCTCCAGCTCGTCGGGGGTGGGCGCCAAGTAGCCCATCGGAGGGATATTGGGCACGCGCAGGAGCCTCTTCTGCTCGGGGTCTACGAAAATCCCCGTGCGTGCCCAGCCGAGTGGATTGAAGAGCAGGGGCGTCCTGTGTTCGGTCTTGATGCGTTGTGCCAGCAGGTTCAGCGTGCGCTTCAGGATTTGGGTGCTGAGGGCGGTACTGCGATGGTACCCCTGCATGCCGATGAATCCGCACAAGCCCTCGCACTCGTCGTTGTCGTGATGTTGCGCAATCATCAGTTCGCGCCAAGCCTCGTCCAGTTCCCAAGCGGGGTAGACATCCCAGTGCGCATAGGGTCTGCCGAAAAGCCCCATCATCGCCGAGAGGGTCTCAGCGCTGAGGAGCGTCTGTTCGGCGATACGGCTCATTCGGCGCATGCGGTCGCCGTTCTTGCCCAGGCTCAGCCCGTGGAACACCTCGCCCAGCGTGTAGGCACGGGGCTGGGCGTGAGGGCGTACCTGCTCCAGGTATTCGCTAAGGGTCACGAACCGTATCTCATAGCGGGGATGGCTCATCAGTTGGCGGAGTGGCGGCTCAATCAGTTCGGCGCGACACATCCAGTCGGGCGAGGGCATCAGCTCCAGCCACTGGATAATGCACGGTTCCTGCAGTTGTGGGATGAGGTCGCTTTCCAGTAGCCCTTCAAAGTCTTCGGGCCACTGGTGCAGGTTCAGCGGACCGCGCGGTGCGGTCAGCAGCTGGCTCCCGTCCATCCCCACCCACCAGATGGCGGGCGCCGTTTCGCGGGGGAGTTCGGGGGTGTGCCAAGTCCACTGAAAGAACAGGCAAGCGTATTGGTATCCGACCCCGCGCAGTATCTGGGGCAGTTGGGGGAAGAAATCAAACTCTTCTTCCCAGAAGGTGCGGGGGCGCACGCCGAACAGGCGCATCACGGTGCGCACACCATACACACGCTGGCGAATGTTGGACTCAGCCCCGTGAAACAGCCCATACGGTTGGGCATAGGACGCCCCGACGACCTCAATTTGACCGCTCCGAACCGCTTGGCGCAGCTTGGCGAAGGCGTCAGGTGCTTCCGCCGCCATCCGTTCGTAGCCCACCGCATCAAAGTTCAGGTTCCCTTTCGCTCCCGTGCGCTCACACAGCCCAATCATGTCCTGTGCGGAGCCTGGAAGCACTTCGTAGCCCCATAACCACTCCATATCCACCCAGTGCATATGGTTGCCGAAGGTGTAGTAGAGCGGTATCCGTGCCGTGTCCATCGCCCCGTAGGTTCAGCGCCATCGACCGATTCCCTGTTGAACATCCCCTCTGCGACGGAGGCAGGGAACACTGCAAACTGAGCGAACTGGAGGTGTGTGAAACCGCTCGGACAAATCACGGTGATTTGCG
>JBDNDR010000241.1:0-3871 GCA_046718995.1 Fimbriimonadales bacterium | reverse complement strand
CCGTAATCACCTGGTGCACTTATCATCGCTCTTATCAAGGTAATCAACCGACGCGCGCAAAAAGCGACATCGTCCTCTTCCTGACCGGGAATGTCAAAATGATGGACTCGGTTCAGATGTTCCAAGGTCCCTATCACGTGCGTCCCTAATCTCAGGTAATACGGGGTTCAACGATGGCACACATGGCACGGCGACAGCAGGGCGCCTCCTTGGTGGAGGTGCTGGTAGCGATTGGGATACTGACCATCGCCATCTTGGCGTTTATTCGGCTCTATCCCAGCGGATTCTTGTCGATCAAACGAACGGGGCAAATCGACTCCGCGTCCCGACTCGCTCAGCGCGAGTTGGAACGCCTCAAGCTACGGCAGGATAATCTGCCCTATGTTATCGCGCCGGTTCGGTTTGAAAGCGTGAACGGACGCGTGGTGATTCAGGTCGACCCAACGGTCTCCCCTGACGATATGGGCGTTCAGCCCAACCTGCCGAACGGCGTAGACCCGCGCTATGCCACCGGTCTGAACCGCATCCGCCGAGTCTTGGGCGAGCGAGTCGCCCTCGGACAGCCGGGCTTCGTCATCGGAACCACGCAACGCACCGACGGAATCGTCTACACAACGACCTTCGCCCCCATCGCTGTCCCCCCAGAGGAGGTCGACTCCGCCACCTTAGACCAGTACCTGTTTGTTTACGGCAACCCGATGCGCCGTATCGAATTAGAAGTGGGTTCCTTCCGCGATGTGCGCGTTTTTGAATATGGGATAGACTACGAAGCCGGCGCCGTGCTTCTGCGCCCACTCCGCTCTCGCCCCATCACCTACAAAGTGGACTATAGCTACTTGGTGAGCTCGGGTACCAGCTTTGAGGTGCGTCAGGTGTCCACACTGATACGGCTCCAGCCGACGGGTAGCCAGCGTCCGTTCCCCGTGTGGGTGCCGCTCACGATCCCTGTCGTGGGTGAACCCCCTGAGAACTTCCAGCCGGTTAACCAACTGCCTGACTTTCTGGGTATCGTGCCCGATTCCGACTTGTGTGCCCGCTTGTTTGAACGCTTAAGCCTGCAAGACGGCTGGGACCCAGACTATCCCTACCAGTACAAAGTCCTCAACCCCCTGCTCGGCACGGTCGTGTTCAATCCTGCGGCGTCTAACGCTACGGAGCAGTTCTGGCGCGGTCGGCGCGCGCTCGTCGCCAATATAGACTACATCGTCCACGATTGGAACATCATCCGTGAAGACATCACGATGACCGGTCGTGTGCGCTTTGCGTTCACCGATATCAAACAGTTCGGCGACCTACAAGACGACCAAACGACCTATCAAGGCATCGGGATTGCAGGCGATACCCGCGCCAATCCCATCCCTGCCGATATAGTACTGGTGGAGCTCACCACAGGAGCGACTATCTACATCCAAGCAGGTCGGCAGATTTTGACCGAGGCGTTCGGGGTCGATGACCCCAACGAGTACCAAGTACAGGGTCCGATAGAAGTGGACTATGGGACAGGCACCCTCCAGATTGGTGACCCCAACCTACAAGGACGCAAGTTCCGCGTATTGTACAAAGTGAACGAAAACTGGTCGCTGGGCGTGCAGAAAGCCGCGCACCGCTACTTTGTCAGCCCTGTACTGGCTGGGATGCCGATTGACGCCTGCTGGTACGACCTGCCGGGCATGCTGGACGGCTCCGCCAGCCCCAGCGATACACGCATCTACTTCAACCGCTCTGAAGCAGGCAAAACCGTCCTCCTGCGAGAGTTCTGGTACCGAATTAACAACACAACGCGTCAGGGAACCAACGGGGTGTTCCGTATCAGCGAAACGCCCGATGCAACAGGCTATGTCTATATCGACTTGCGCGAGAACTTCCCTGCCGCCGAGCGGTTCGCCCCCGAAGTCACAGGGGTAGCGGTGCGTGGGATTCAAGGGCTTTCGCTACGCGTGCGCATGACCTACGAACCGGGCGGACGCCCCGTCAAGATTGACTTTGATACCCTGCTCACGCGCAGGGATTGAGGGAACCTCCGCCCTTAGGGCAAGGTCAAAAGAGAGGGACAGGATATGAAACAAGCGTTTTCAGCAAGGCGGCACGGTTTTACTCTGGTGGAGCTGCTGGTGGTGATTGCTATCACCGCCATCCTGCTCGGTCTGCTCCTCATTCCTTTGGTGCAGGGCTTCCGATTCACGCGCCAAGGGCAAATCCAAACGCAACTTCAAGACACAGTACGCCTCGCACTCAACCAGATTGCTAACGACATCAAGCGTGCCTCCTATGTGTACGACACCTCTGGACGCACCGTGCGAATCTATGTGCGTGGCGCGAACGGCGAGGCTGTCCCGTTCGACCTAAGCGGGGCGATTATAGACCTCGTACCTCCTGCCTATGGCGACCCCAGCCAACCCTCTAACGACCCCACTTCGGAAATCCCGATTGGTCCCCGAGGCGAGCCAGATGCGGAGCTGGCAGTCCCTGTGTCGCCCGGACGCACCATCGTCCGCTACTTCATCGGTTTGATGGACAACACCAGCCAGAACGGCGTGCCCGTTTACCCGCACCTCAATCCTGATACAGGTGGGCTGGTCGCAGCCACCCAGAAGGAGAATTTTGCAGTCCTTTACCGCGCCGAGTTCCCTCTCTATGTGCGTGTGGGCAACCAGTGGCGGCTGAACCCCGAACTCTTCGACACAATACAAGATTTCTATGACCCCAACTTCTTCTATAGCGATAAGTGGCAGGGCTGGCGCAAAGTAGCAAAACCCATCATGCTGGTCGGCGAGGTAGACCTGATTAATGTCGTCTACGATAACGCCGGTAACCCCACCAGCGTCGAGACACTGTTCCAGATGCGCCCTGCGAAGGTCGTGAACCAGACGGGCAACCCCACCGAGAACCTGGGGATCAGCGATGAGACCATCTCCCAAACCCCCGTGATGTTCACCTTCCCTCAAGGGCTTTGGGAGATGAACCCGGCGACTTTCCGACTGGTTATGACACCGGGCGCGTCTCAGCCCGTGCCCAACGGCTACTACTACCTGGAGCGCACTGGCAACGAGTGGGTCTGGTACTGGCAGACCCAGAACGGTCGCACGGCTATCTTCAGCCCCTCCCGTGTTCAGCGCACGCTCGAGACGGGAACGCCCGACCCAACCTGGTTCATCGAAGCACAGAACATGGTCTACTATTTAACGGCGCCCGACCAACGCATCCCGCCGATGGCGTTCTTGCTCAAGCCTGAAGCAGGCATGATCGATATGGCAATCCCCTGGTGGTTTGACTATCACCGTGCCGGTCCGCAGGGAATCACCTTCAATACGGGTCGGTTCTTCACGCCCTTCAACCAGCCGAGCAACGCCCTTCCCAGCGTCAACGAGGCGTACAATCTGCGCTACATCCAATCCCCACCTGAAGAGCGCAACAATGTCAAGCGATACATCTCGCTCTTAGATTTGGACTTTGACGGCAACATCACCGATAACGACGAAATCGGCAACCACCTGCGAATGGGATACGCACGCATTGTGCCGGGGTCAGAGGTCATCATCGGTCCTGACCAGCGCCCCGGACCGAACTATGGGAACCCTGTACGCTACGAACGCGTGCCTTGGCAAGCGCCTACGGTCGGGCTGAACCAGTACAAGATTCTCTATGAAGATGTCGTGCCGATTGACCAGGTCTATGCCACGATGGGGTTCGTGCCGTCGCTATTGCGTGGCTACATAGAGTTCCAATCCGACCCGAACCTACCGTTGCCGCCCGAGCGACCCATCCTGATTCGGTTCCACTATCAGTTCAACCAGTCGGGCGATGTGTTCGTGGTGGACTACCAGACTCGGCGCCTGATGGAGCTCCGTGTCGGGGCACGGGCGTTCGGGGC
>JBDNDR010000240.1:0-3947 GCA_046718995.1 Fimbriimonadales bacterium | reverse complement strand
CCGTCGCGATATCGCCGAGTATCAAAGCTATCTCCGCCACTATTCGTTCACCAAATCGCCTTGCCAAGAGCTGCTGCCCGATCTTCGCGAGGCGCTGCAAGCGGGCGACCCCAACCCGATTTTCACCCAAGCGTTGGTGTTGACCAACGGTGGGCGCCCTAACGAAGCCTTGGAGCTGCTGGAAAGCACCCCCGAGCTCTGTTGGGAGAATATTGAGCTGCCCCTCCCCAAACTCAACTTCTCGCTGGTCTGGGTACGCACGCTCCAACGCGCAGGATGTGATGAAGCAGCTCAGTATTGGCGCCAGCGTGCCCACGAGGTCATCCAACAGTCCCACATCTGGCAAACACGCGCGTTGCTGAAACTGCTGGGAGTTCAGGAGGTCGTAGCCCCCGCCCAAATGGGCGAGGGCAGCAGCCCCCAGCGTCAAGAGCCGCATCAGGACCATCAGAGTGCGCTTCATCGTGCTTTTGCTCCTTCAGGGACGCGCGCTGGAGACTGAGTGCGCTGGCATACCTGACGCGCCTCGCTACTCAGTGCCAGCAAGAGCGTCAACCCGATACTTGTCTGTATCTTGCGCATAAGTACCTCCTCTTTAGAAATGGGGATTGAAAAAGGGTTTCGGGATCGCCGATCCGACCGTCACCCTGAGCCGCAGGCGAAGGGTCTAATGGGGATACTTCGCTGACACTCAGCATGACGGGAGTGGTTGGCAGTGCGGACTCCCATCGCTGTTTACGGAGATGAGCGGGGGGGTGAGTTTTCAGTACCCCCTCCATAAGGTTCCCCCTGAGGCAGGGGGAACCGTGTAAAGAGATGCTTCGCGGACGCTCAGCATGACGAGTGGGAACACTCAGCATAACAGGGTGGGGTGTTTCTGCCTCAAGTGTTCATCCGTCACCCTGAGCCGCAGGCGAAGGGTCTCAATCAGATGCTTCGCTCCGCTCAGCACGACGAGTGGGAACACTCAGCATGACGGGGTGGGGTGTTTCTGACTCAAGTGTTCCTCCGTCACCCTGAGCCGCAGGCGAAGGGTCTCAATCAGATGCTTCGCTACGCTCAGCATGACGGGAGGGGGGACAGTGCAGACTCCCCTCTCTGCTTGCGGAGAGGGGTTGGGGGTGAGGTGAAAAACAGAGATGCTTCACTGCGTTCAGCATGACGGGATGGGGGGCAGTGCAGACTCCCCTCTCTGCTTGCGGAAAGGGGTTGGGGGTGAGGTGAAACTCTTGACCCCCTCCGTCAGGTTCCCCCTGAGGCAGGGGGAACCGTGTTCGGCTCCCCTCTCCGTTTACGGAGAGGGGCGGGGGGTGAGGTGAAAAAGAGACGCTTCGCTGACGCTCAGCATGACGGGAAGGGCAGGACCCCGCTCATATCGGGTAAAATTTTGAGGAATGGCGATTCGCGTTAGGTTGGGGCAGGACGAGGTGCAGGTAGAACCGGGCGGTTCAACCCAAATAGTTGCCTTCGTGCGCAACGAGGGTGACCAGCCCGACCAAGTGGCTTTGGAGGTAGAAGGGATTGACACCGAATGGTGTGCCATCCCTATCCCTTCGTTTCAGGTGGCTCCCGGTGAAGAGGTTCAGGAACGGATACTCATTCGCCCCCCGCGCCGTACCGAGAGCCGTGCAGGCACCTACCCCATCGTGGTGAGAGTACGCTCGGTCGAAAATGGTGGCTCCAGCACGGCTCAGGCGAGCTTGGTGATTCGACCGTATAGTTTGCTGACTTTAGAGATTGCCCCACGCCGAAATATCGCCACCCCGTGGCGCAAGCGTGTGCCCTACGAACTCACCGTGAGCAATCAGGGTAATATGGAGCATCTGCTCCAGCTGAACGCCTCAGACCCCGAAGACAGCCTCGTGTTTGAACTGGAACAGGAGCGCGTGAACTTGGTGCCGGGCGAGTCGCGCACGGTTATGCTCTATGCCCAACCGCGTCAGATCCCCCTACTGTCCAACCCCACACTCTACAGTTTCAACGCTACAGTGCGGAGTGTGGATGACCCCCTGCGCTCGTCCACCGTGCAAGCCCAGTTGGAGCGGAGGGGACTTGCCAGCCCGATGATGCTGGTGTTTGTGTTGGTCTTGCTCCTGATTGGGGCGATATGGTCTTACACGCGTCCCCAGCCCGTGCAGGTTGAGGAGTTCATCGCTGAGCCGACCCAAATCACAGCGGGCGAGACGGTGCAGTTGCGCTGGAGGGTACAAAACGCCGAGAAGGTACAGATTGAACCTGCGCTTGGTGAGTTTGACCCCACCCAACAGCAGTCGGTACAGGTTCAGCCGACCACGACCACTACTTACCGCTTGATTGCACGCAACCGCTACGGCGAGCAGGCGCGCGAGGTCGTCGTGATTGTAGAGAACGCCCCACCGCCACCGCCCCCCACGATTGTGCGCTTCTGGGCAGAGCCGACGCAAATCAAGCGCGGCGAGTCGGTGCTCCTGCGCTGGGAGGTCAAAAACGCAACCGAACTGATACTCACCCCGCCCGGTGGACAGAAGTTAGACCCTGCCCTACCCGGCTTTGAACATCGCCCTTCACGCACGACCGAGTACGAGCTGATTGCCCGCAACGCTCAGGGGCAGCTGGTGAGCAAGCGGGTGCGCGTGGAGGTCACCGACCCATCGGATGCGAAAGTGCTCAGCTTCGAGGCGAAACCTGACCTGATTACCGCCGGTGAGACCACAGTCCTGCGTTGGGAGGTGCTGAACGCCGTGCGTGTGCAGATTGACCAGGGCGTCGGCACGGTGAACGCCCAACAGGGTGAAATCAGCATAACCCCGAAAGCCACCACCACCTATACGCTCACTGCCTACGATGCGGAAGGACGCCCAGCGGTCGCGAAGGTCACTATCACTGTCCAACCTCAACCCGAGTCGCCTGCTACCGACCCTGCAAGTAATCCGTGAAGTAGGTATAATCCCGCCAGCGAGGTGATAAAGAGATGGTGACCACAACATCCGCGAAACGGATAGGATTAGCCGATTTGACACATCTCAGTACAGGCAAGCGCACCCGCCTGTATCGTATGATGTACGAACACGGGCTTAAAAACGGTACCCTGATGGTTTTGCCCTATGACCAGGGGCTGGAGCATGGTCCGCGTGACTTCTTCCCTTATCCCCCTTCGGGCGACCCTGCCTACATCTGTGAGTTGGCGATTGAGGCGGGCTTCAGTGCTGTGGCGTTCCAGTACGGGATAGCTGAGAAGTTTATTGCGAAGTTCGCGGGGCGCATTCCGCTGATTCTGAAGCTGAATGGGAAGACCGAAGTGCCTTCGGACGCTCAAGCGCTTTCGCCTCTGAACTCCAGCGTGGAGGATGCCGTTCGGCTGGGCGCCGATGCTGTAGGCTATACCCTGTACATCGGCTCACCCCGCCAAGACGACGATTTCCACCAGTTTATGCAGGTGCGTGAGGACGCCGAGCGGTATGGGATGCCCCTGATTGTGTGGGCGTATCCGCGTGGCGAGGCGGTCGAGGCGAAAGGGGGGCGCGATAGCCTCTGGGCGGTGGACTACGCCGCACGAACCGCTGCCGAGCTGGGCGCCGACATCGTTAAAATCAACTTCCCCAAGCTGGCGCCGCCTGAAAAGCGGGAGAAGCATCCCAAGCCCTACAACGAGCTGGAAGAGAACGACGAACAGCGCATCCACCGCGTGATTGCCTCCGCCGTGCAGACGCCCGTGCTGCTCTCCGGTGGCGAGAAGGGCAACGATGCCGATGTGCTTCAGAAGGTGCGACTCTCTATGGAGGCGGGCGCTATCGGCATGATTTTCGGGCGCAATGTGTGGCAACGCCCCTACGAGGAAGCGCTCCGCCTGACCGCGCAGTTCCGCGAGATTCTCTCGCAGTATTCCCGCCCGCTGTAATCTGTGTTAGCCCCGCCCTCCTCAAACACGGGGAGGGCGGGCAACTCCAGCGCTGAACCTCTACCACCAC
>JBDNDR010000024.1:0-12252 GCA_046718995.1 Fimbriimonadales bacterium | reverse complement strand
CGAGCGTCGCCAATACGGTTGTATAGAGAACAGGGCGCGGTGCAATCGGGCGGTCAGGTAGAGGCGCACGCTCTAATGCAATCGGCGAGACGCGTCCCACCAGTTGCTGAGCGCGGGCTTGTTCGTAGGCGCGCGTCTTCTCCGTCCAGATGGTCAAACTCGCCTGATACTGGCGCTGGAGGTCGTTGAACTCTGCAAGTAGTCCAGGCGCCTCGCGAAGACGACTCTCTAAACGCTCACGCTCCGCACGCAGATACCCCAGCGATGAATCAATCGCACCCTGCTCCGCCTCTAATTGGAGTGAGGCAAGCAGGAGCGTCTGGTAAGTGGGGTTGACCGACTCCGTCTTGCCTAAAACAGCAAAGTAGTCGTCGACGGCACGCTGGAGCAGTTTCTCGCGCTCCTGACGAGCCTGTGCGAGCTGTGCCTCCACCTGCTTGACTTCGGGAGCAGTCGGCTGAAACTCTTCCAACAGGATCGTGCGCTGAATCTCCAGTTCAGCAATTTTGTTATTGAGCTGTTGAACCTCGGGGGGTACTCCGATGGTACGCGCCTGCTCCATAAACTGGGGCTGGCGTCCTAGCTGCGCGCGCACTTCAGCGAACTGGCGGGCAAGACCGCGCTGTTTCGCCTCGTTCTCTTGAATTTTCTGTTGGAGCGCTACATAAGATTGGATGGCTTGTTTAAGCTCCTCGTCGGGCATGACCGCCTGTTTCGCCTTCAAGAACGCCACGATTTTCTGTCCCTGCTCGCGCAAGGCTTTCTCTTGGGTGTCCAGCTCCTTGCTCAGTTTCTCGACCAGCGTGGAGGGGTTCTGGTCGTAGAATTCGCGCACGAACTGAAGATATTCCTGAACCCACAAGTTGGTAAGTTCCGCCGCGCTTTCAGGGGTATCGCTCTGAGCGGACACATTCACCAGATTAGTGTTGCGAACCGCCGAGGCATTGAAGCGCCCAGCAAACTCGCGGTACGGCTCGTTGATGCCCGATTTCTGTTGAACACGCTCCAACAGGGCACGAGAAAGCAGAATCTCCACCTGTGTATTTACATCCGGGCTACCTGTACCCAACAGCATGCTGAGCTGACCACCTGTAGCGAGGTTGCCACCCGAATCGATGAAAATTTTCGCCTGTCCTTCATAGCGCTTAGGGGTGGTAGCTATCAGAAGAATGCCCAGTGCGATTCCGAAAACTGTACCTAACGCAATCCACCGCCACTGCGCTACCAGTGCATTCCGCAACCACGCCAGTGAAACTGTTTCCTCCCGTTCAGCCCAGCGTTCCATCGCTAATTGCTTCCTCGCTGAGATTATACCTAAGTGTCAGAGAGTGGCAAAGAGTATCTGGCAGGGGGTAGGGTACTGCGTGAGTCGTTGAGATTTGCGAGGGGGGCAAGCGGTTAGGCTCGCCCCCAATTGCGTGTTAGCATCCACTACCAAAGTTGAACAGCACAATCAGCAAGTCAGCATCGTCCACGATACCGTCGCTGTTGACATCCGAGTCGGCATCCGAGCCACCAAATGCAAACAGTACCTGAAGCAGGTCGGCGTCGTCCACACAGCCATCACAGTTCACATCGCCTGCCTGAGGCGCGCGCATGCCCTGATTGAGGTTGCCCGGCGTCACGAGGCGATTGTAACCCGAAGGAAGCGAACCATTTACGACAAGTCGGGAGGTGCTGGTCTGAAACGGACCTTGGTCTTGCCCAGCGACTACACGCCCCACATCCGCCGCAATCCAGTTCGCTTGGTCAAACGAGAAGAAGATGATTGCATCGGGTTCCCACACATTTCCGTTCGATTCCGTGCGCGATGCCGTTGTAACTTCAGTGCCCACGCCGAAGGTGTAAATCTGGTCGCGCGCACCCGGAGCATCGTCGCCGTCCAGCCAAGCGAACGCGTCAAGCACTTCCGTCCAAAGCGGGTTGTCTACAACGCCATCGTCGTTGGTGTCAATATCATCGCCAGGTTGCCCAGTGAACCCACGCACCAGAGCCACCGTGTAGCTGTCGTTGCCCATAGAAGCTGGGGTAAACGCATCGGGAATAACCACAACGGTCGTCTCAGGGGCAGGGGCGTCCAGCAGCACAAGACTGCTATCGCGCACCAGCAACAAGCCGTTGGAGCCTGTGCTGTAGCTGCTGAGGTCAATAGCCCAGTGGATGTTGCCGGGGTTGAAGATAAACTCACCGTCGATACCGATGAGCCAAACTCCTTGCAGGGATTGACTGGGGCGACAGCTCTGAATCTCAACGAACTCGCGCCCTGCATCGGGGGAACCGGGCGGGTTAACCATCGCTTCGCTAATTATCACGCGCTGAGCTGAGGCGCTAACCATCAGCCCGGCGACTAGCGCCATAAATCCTAAGCCTCTCATTTCATAAGCCTCCATACTCAGAGTACCTCTCCCCAAGTTAAGAACCGATTAAGACCGAAAAATTTAACATCTCCTTAATATCCGATTGTACATACTTACGGCGTGGAGGAGACCCAATGAGGAAAGGATTTACTTTAATCGAGCTGCTCGTAGTGATTGCGATTATCGCTATCCTCGCTGCGATTCTGTTTCCCGTGTTTGCTCAGGCACGCGAAAAGGCACGCCAGACCCAGTGTCTATCCAACATGAAACAGCTCGGGATTGCGATGCAGATGTACCTACAAGACTTCGACGAGCAGTTTTTCACACGTCCGGGTCCCAACTCGGGCATCCCGAACCGCTATTGGCAAGAGGACTGGTGGCCCTTCTTGCTCATTCCCTACATCAAGATGAAGCCCCAAGATATCCAGAACCCGAAAGAGAACTTTTTCAGCTGCCCAAGCAATCCAATCAAGATGTCGCCCAATTTCCGCACTCTGCCCTTACCCGAGTGGGGATTGCGTTTGACCCCACGCCGAACTTATGAGTTCTGGATGAGCTACGCCCTCTCGGAGCATGTGCTGGACTACCCAGCGATTGCGGTCTGGGAGAACCCTGCTGAGTCGCTGTTCATTCTGGAAGTCACAGGACGCGGAGGCACGGGGGGCGATGCCGATACTGATATTGACTGCGGTCAGCCCAACGAAATCTGGACGGGGCACAGCGAAGGCACCAACATCCTCTGGATGGATGCGCATGTCAAGTGGCTCAAGCCTTCCGTTCAGGGCAACCGTAACGATGCACGCAACTGGCGCTACCCGCCCTACTGCCCTGGCGGCGACGATAACCCCATCGGTCCCTGGGCACCGTGGGGCTGGCGACGCTAAACACGAATCGGCACATCAACCTTCTGGGGGCAGACCGCTGGGTCTGCCCCGATTTTATTGTGCGGAGCCACTGCTCTTACCGTTGGGAAGATAAAGTCCTCCCCCCAGCAACGGGAGGGAGGACGAGCATTCAGATGCAGTCCTGCTCTCTTCCTAAGAGAGGGGTCTAACACCCGCTCCCGAAGTTGAACAGCACTGCCAACAGATCTGCATCATCGACGATACCGTCGCCCGTCACATCTTCGGCACGGCACCCCGAAGTACCGAAGGCGAACAACACTGCCAGCAGGTCGGCATCATCGATACAGCCATCCGCGTTCACATCGCCCGCAGTGGCAGGGCGGAACGCATACAAGACCTGCGGGTCTGCGTTGTCCCGCGAAGAGGCGATGTAGAGCGTGCCATCGGGTCCAACCGCGGGAGCATTGTTGCCGAAGTAGTTGTAAGTCAGGGTGAAGCGCCAGAGCTCGCGTGCCTGTCCGCCCTCGTCGTAGACGGCGTAGAGTTTCGTGTTGTCGAAGGTCGTCTGGTCGCAAGCGTAAATCACGCGCCCGCAGGTCACCACAGGATAGCCACTGAACTCGCCGCTCCCATCAGGGCGGAACTGCCATCGGATGGTACCGTCAGGGCGAATCGCAGTAATCCCGCCACCTAATACGCCGAGCTGGTTGAAGTCCACATTCACGCGCTTGCCCTGCAGGCTGCCCGACAACCCCACCAGTTGCAAACCGTTGACCACGGCAAACGAGTTGAAAAAGTCGATTTCGACCGTAATCACGATCTCGCCACTGGCATTCGGTGAGAGGGCGCGGTACACCACATAGTTCTCGTCTTCTACATACCCCGTGAACGGCCCAGGCGGAGCGGGTGAGACTGTTTTCGTCACTCCATCCACTGTGAACACGGCGTTCTGGTCGTTAGCAATCGGCGTAAAGGAGTAGAGATAGAGGTCATAGGTACCAGCGGGAACCTGCGAGAGGCGGATTGTAGCAGGTCCGTTGTAGCCGTGAGCTCCCAGATAGATATAGTCGCGCATCAGGTTGTCGCCATCGGTGGGGGGATAGGTGGAGCTCTCAGCGAAATCGGGCACCTCAAGGTCTATAGAGGTGCCTGAATCGTCCTGAGCGCGCAGGTTGGTGAGCGTCCAGGGGCGGGCAAGGCCGTTGTTCGCTGCCAGCGAGTTCCAACGGTCGCCCGACGCACCCACCGCCGCGGGACCGACCATGATGGGTGGCGGTGTCACCACGCGCCCGCCACTGTAGATAGTGCCATCACCGCCCACGACCGGGTTCTGATACTGGTTCATCCCGTTGATGTTGTCGCTAAAAATTTGCCACAGGATTTGCCCTGTGTTCGCATCAAGCGCGCTCATCACGGGGTTCCCCGCATCATTGAACGAGTTGAAGTAAAGCGCAGTGTTATCCAAACTCAGTACCCCGTTGCCCCACCAGCGATAGTTCAGCCCCAACGCCGTGTTGGCAGTCCAGACCAGCTGGGCAGAGGTGCCGGTGTCCTCAATCACGCCGAGCGGACGGTCGGTGGTGTTGTTGGAATAGGCGATGCGCACGCGCCCCGACACAGGGTCTACCCATAGCGGTCCCAGCGTCTGAAAGGGAGGCGGTCCCCCAGAAACCAGCGTGTACACCCAGATGCGCGCCCCGTTCGCCGCGTTCAAGCACACGATGTTGCTGGGGTCGCGGTTGTCGCGCACATAGAGGCGTGTGCGGTCAGGACTCAGCAGGATATTGCCCCGTGCGAAGTCGGAACCTGCCAGCCCCAACTCGGATGCCGTGCGAGTCCAGATGGGGTTGCCCGTCGTGATGTCCAGCGCGGCAATGAACGACTGCCCTATCGGGGACGATGAGCCTCGTCCTGCTGTATAGACACGCCCCGCCGTTTCATCGACCGTGACCCCTGCATACGAAAAGTTGCCGAAGCCGAGCGTGGCAGGGTTCGTTTGCCACACGATGCTCCCGTCCGCCGCGTTCAGTTTGAACACTTGACCCTGCGCACCGCCGAAGGTCTTGAAATAGAGGAACTGCCCGCCGTGGCTGAAAGTGATACTACCATGGGCGATGCCCAGCGGAAGGGTTCTCTGCCAGGCGATAATCGGGGTTGCAGGGCGCGTTGCAGGCGATAGTCCACGCAAGCCCTCCCCATGCGGGGTGGTGTGGAGCGTCTGACCCCACACGAGTGCGACCGTCATCGACAGCACTCCAACTCCAATAGAAGGTCTCATACCTTTCACCTCACTGTTGTTTTTCTCCCGCCGTTCTGGGACGGGAAAGCGTTGCCTACGCGCGGTTGGGGCAGGGTTAGCGGCAGAAGTTCGCCACTGCCTGACGCATGTGAGGAGCGCAGTCGTTCTGGGGGCAGCGTCCCAGTGTCGGCTCACCCCACTGCCACATGTTGCCGATGGGGGTCGTGCCCTGACATCGGCGGGGCATATAGGTCTGGCTGGGACGGTACCATCGGGCATGCCCATCTGCCATCGTGTAGTTGGCACCGCCCGCATGCTTGCGCAGGCTGAGCCAGAAGTTCTCGTCGAGGCTCTCATCGCGGTCTGCCTCTGCGCAGACCCAGCACTCGTCTGAGATTGCCCACCACCACTGCATATTGTTCGGCACGGTCGCTCCGTTCGGGGCGCGCATCAGCACGGTTCCGACCCCCACATTCTCGGTAAGCATAATCGTGCGGCTCGGCTCCTCCACTTGGGCTTCCGGTCGCACCACTCCTGGTCCGGCGCGTTGATAGGGTGGGTTAATCCAAGCGAGCATATACGCATTCGCTGAGTAGTTACGCACGCCGAACACCGCATAAATCTGCTCAGCTTGGGTGCGCCCGATGTTGTACCAACGCCTCAGCACATCATACGCAATGCCCTGAGTGGGACAGCGGTACACCTCGAGGCTCTTGACATAGGGATAGATGCGCTCTGCCCAGTTCGGGAACGGACCCGTACCCTCGCCCGAAGGCGGATAGACCTGATCGTAGTCCGTCAGATACATCATCACGGCTTTGCCCAGCTGGTTCTGGTGGCTCAGGCAGGCACTCTGTTCGGCTTTCGCGCGCGCCTGAGCAAACACCGGGAATAGTATCGCTACAAGGATAGCGACAATCGCTACCACCACTAACAGCTCAATCAGTGTAAAGCCCTGTCTTCGCATGGAGAGTCTCCTTACGGGCAACTTGTGCGTTCGCCTAAATGAACAGCCCACTTCAAGCGGGGCGGGTTGCAGTCGTAAAGGGTCTCATCGGTCGCTTGAAGAATCGGAGTGCCATTCGACTGGCGAGCATAGAGCTGGTCTGCCCGAAACCATTTGGCGTGTGCGTCAGCAAAGACCACGATGGTTCCGCCTGAGTGGCGCGCCGAGTACCCGCTGGGTTTATCCATCGGCAGTACCCGCGTGCGGTTCTCAAACCCGAACGGAGTCACCATATACCCCCCGAAAGGGTCACTCGTGGGAGCAATCGGCACACTATCCATCACCAGAATCGCCGCACTGGGACGCGTGACTTTGCTGAGCGAGACCACATAGTCCATCGAGCTCTGGAAGGGGAACCCCCAGAACCAGTTGAGACCGTAGCTCAGGCGGAACCGCTGCGCCCAAGTGCTTCCGTACTCTGCGTTGGAGGCGGAAGGGCACCGAAAGATACCCTCGCTCTTGACATACGGAGCCACCATCGCCGTCCAGAGGGGAGCCGTATCCGGGGTGGGACGGAAAATCCAGCCGACGGTCGGCATCATCTGGTTGTAGTCGTTGGCATACATTTGGAACGCTTTCGCTATCTGGCTCAGGTTGGAAGCACAACTGGTCTGACGCCCTTTCTCCCGAACCTGCGCAAACACAGGGAACAAAATCGCAGCGAGAACTGCGATTATCGCAATCACGACCAATAACTCAATCAGCGTAAAGCCCCTACTGTACCTCCAAAAAGTTCGCATAATCCCTCCACCTTATTATATCCCAATTCTATCCATACAAGTCGAATACCATCGATTGAACCGCACTCTGCCCCGTACGCGTGAAGACCCTCACAAGGTACAACGGGAAAAGGCGTTGGACTTGACTGCCCGTGTTTGGTGTCGGGAAGGGTTCACATAACTCCTGCAAAGTGTGTGGTGAGGTATAATCGGTTTCGGACAAACCCGCAGAGGGCGCGGGAGGAGAGACCAAACTATGGCGGAAGTGCGCTCAATCTTAGCAACCGACTGTGGCAGTACCACAACGAAGGCAATCTTAATAGAAAAGCAAGGCAACGAGTACCGCCTCGTGAACCGCGGGGAGGCACCCACCACCGTCGAGGCACCGTTCGACGATGTCACCATCGGCGTGCTGAACGCCACCCGCGAACTGGAAGACCTCACCGGACGCCAACTTATAGAAAACGGCACGATTCTGACCCCCCAACTGGACGAGAAGCGTGGCGTCGACCTCTACCTGTCTACCTCCAGCGCAGGAGGCGGTCTGCAGATGATGGTGATGGGCGTCGTGCGTCAGATGTCTGCCGAGAGTGCCCAACGCGCCGCGCTCGGTGCGGGCGCCATCATCATGGATGTGATTGCCATCGATGACGGACGCAAAGATTACCAAAAAATCCAGCGCCTCCGCGAACTGCGCCCCGACATCGTGCTCCTCTCCGGTGGTACCGACGGAGGCACGGTCATCCACTTGGTAGAACTTGGCGAACTCCTGCTCGCTGCCGACCCGCGCCCCCGATTCGGCACGATGAACCTGCCCGTCATCTTCGCCGGCAATAAAGACGCCCGCGAGGAACTCCAGCATGTGCTCGGTGAACGGTTCGACCTGCGAATCGTGGATAACCTGCGCCCCACGCTCGACCGCGAGAACCTCGGTCCCGCCCGCGAAGCCATCCACGAACTGTTCTTGGAACATGTCATGCAACAGGCGCCGGGCTACTCCAAACTGATGACATGGACCTCCGCCGACATTATGTCGACCCCGAACGCCGTGGGCAAGATTATGGTCACCATCGCCGAACAGCGCGGGATTAACATCCTCGGCGTGGACATCGGCGGGGCAACCACCGATGTGTTCTCCGTGTTCGATGGCAACTACACCCGAACGGTCAGCGCGAACTTGGGCATGAGCTACTCCATCTGTAATGTGATGCTGGAGGCAGGCATCGCAAACATTCGGCGCTGGCTCCCGTTCGATATTGAAGAGTATGAAGTGCGCAACCGCCTGCGCAACAAAATGATTCGTCCCACCACCATTCCCCAGACCTACCACGACCTGCTTCTGGAACAGGCGGTCTCGCGCGAGGCGCTGCGTCTGGCGTTCATCCACCACAAGCAGTTGGCGCGCGGGCTGAAGGGAGTCCAACAACAGCGCACCATCGGCGAGGCTCTGGACCAAGCCGAGACAGGACGCTCGCTGGTGCAGATGATGACCCTGGATATGATTGTGGGAAGCGGTGGTGTGCTGAGCCACGCACCCAAACGCGCCCAATCCGCCTTGATGATGATGGACGCCTACCAGCCTGAAGGGGTCACCATGCTGGCGGTCGACTCCATCTTCATGATGCCCCAACTCGGCGTGCTCTCCACCGTTCATCCCGAAGCCGCCGCGCAGGTGTTCGACCGCGACTGTCTCATCCGCCTCGGCTCGTGCGTCGCACCCGTGGGACAAGGCAAGGAAGGCGAACCCTGCCTTACCATCGAGTACAACGGCAAGAGTGAGACTTTCCGTTACGGCGAGATTCGTGTCCTGCCGCTGGGGGTCGGTGAGACGATTGAGGCGCGCCTCACTCCGGCACGCGGATTTGATGTCGGTGCAGGCAAAGGCAAAGCGCTCCAGGCAGTACTGGAAGGCGGAGTGGTCGGCGTGGTCGTGGATACCCGCGGGCGTCCGCTCCAACTGCCCCAAGACGACGCCAGCCGACGCAAGAAGCTGATAGAGTGGCTCAGTGCGTTTGGTCTCCCGCTACCATAGAGGGTCGGTAGAGCAACAGCCGCAGCCCGTTCAGCACCACGAGCAGGGTACTGCCCTCGTGCCCCACGACGCCCAGAGGCAGGCGTAGGTTGGCAGTAAAGGTCAACACGACCAGCACCACAATCACGCTCGTGGCGAAGATGAGGTTCTGCTTGAGCACCTGCATCGCACGCCGACTGAGCTCTACAGCGTAGGGCAGGTTCAACAGGTCGTTGCCCACCAGTGCCACATCGGCGGTCTCCAAAGCGACATCGGTGCCTGCCCCCATCGCAATCCCCACCTCCGCCGAAGCAAGCGCCGGCGCATCGTTGACCCCATCGCCCACCATCGCCACCGCACCGAACTCGTCGGTCATCTGCTGAAGCACCTGCAACTTCTCCTGAGGGAGCAGGTCGGCATAGACGCGGTCTACCCCCACTTGCTGGGCGACCGCCTCCGCCACTGGGCGTGCGTCCCCAGTGAGCATCGCCACGCAAGCGACCCCACCCGTTTTCAGTCGCCGAACCGCCTCCCGCGCTTGGGCACGCACCTCATCGGCAACGGCAGGGATAGCCACCACCTCGCCCTCCACCGCCACCAACATCGCCGTCTTACCTGCCTGCCGAAGTTGCTGAAGCGTTTGTGCGGCATGCTCAGGAACCTGCCAGCCCTCCATCAGGCGCGTGTTCCCTATCCGCACGGCGCGCCCCCGCCAAGTGGCAACGACGCCCTGCCCCGGCACCGACTGAAAGGCGTCCACCGGTTGCGGCTTATAACCGCGCCGCGCCGCCTCCTGCACCAACGCCTGAGCGAGTGGGTGTTCCGAGAGCGACTCCACATCAGCAATCAACTGCCAGACCTCCGCCTCGCTGAGGTTCCCAGTGAGTATAAGGTCGGTAAAGGCGAGTTTGCCCTCCGTGAGCGTGCCCGTCTTGTCGATTGCCATCGCCCGCACGGTCGCCAATCGCTCGATCGGTTCCCCGCCTTTGAACAGCACGCCACGTCGCGCACCGTTCGCAATCGCGCTGAGCAAGGTTGCAGGCGTGCTAATCACGAGCGCACAGGGCGACGCCACCACCAACAGGGTCATCGCCCGATAGAACGCCTCTTGGAACTGCCACCCCACCAAAGGCAAGCCCAACGCCACGAGCGCCGCCCCCCCGATGACCGCCAACGCATACCGCTGTTCAAACTGTTCCAGCCACCGCTGGGTACGCGCCTTCTGCTCCTGAGCCTCCTCCACCAAACGCAGAATCCGATGGAGCAAGGTCTCCGACGCAGGTGCCGCCACCTCCACCTCCAGCGTGCCCGTCGTGTTCACCGTGCCCGCATAGACCATCGCCCCGACCGCCTTATGCACCGGCACCGACTCCCCCGTGATGGGCGACTGGTCTACATGCGACTCGCCCCGTACCACTGTGCCGTCGGTGGGGATGCGCTCGCCGGGACGAATCAGCACACGGTCGCCCACGCTCAGCTCCTCCACAGGCACCGGTATTGACCCCTCGGGCGTGATACGGTAGGCAACATCGGGTTGGAGCGCCATCAACGCACGCACCGCTTTTCGGCTACGCGCCAGCGCGAAGTTCTGGAGCGTATTAGAAAGCGAGAACAGGAACAGCAGCGTAGCCCCTTCGGGTGCCTCACCGACGACCGCCGCCCCCAGCGCCGCCGCTATCATCAGAAAGTTCACATCCAGTCGGCGCTCCCGCAAGGTCTGGTAGCCATCGACCACCCCAAAGTAGCCCCCAGCAAGATAGGCGATTAGGTAGGCGAAGTTCGCTACCAGTTCCGCGCCTTGCCAGCGTGCCAGCCCGCCCACAAATATCATCAACAGCGTCAACGCCGAGAACAGCGGCTCCCAAAACGCCCGACTCCGCCACAAGGGCACAGGTGCCTCAACCGCCTTCACCCGCCGAATGAACCGGTCGGTCGGTTCGCTAAGGGGCGACTCGCTCTCCACCACCAACACGCGCCCATCAAACTGTGCCCGGTAGACTGTCCCATCCCTCTGCCACTGCTTCCCATGCTGGGCGATGCTGGGGCAAGCAGAACAGATACCTATCTTTGGGTCGCGCAGAGCACAGGTGGGGATACGCCGCTCAATCTCGCGCAAAAGTGGCTCCACTGCCGAGCGCGCCTCCGCCTCACTCACCAGTTGGGGGTCGTACTCCACCTCCACCGTGTTATTGCGATAGTCATAGCGTACCCGTCGCAACCCACGCTGACGGAGTACCACTTTCGCCATCTGGTCAGAGCAGGAATCCGCCTCTGCCAAACGCTTTTGGATTAGACGAATGGGGTTCATGGCGTCTCCTCACGGGACTTACTTGCCGTTCGTCTGATGAGCGTGCCCGTTCCGACACTCAGGGCACAGCCCATAGTAGACGATACGCGCCCCTTGAATCGTGTAGCCCGACCGCTCCTCCACCGCCTGTTGTATCGCACGAATCAGCGACTCATCGAAATCAATCACCCGATGACAGCGCACGCAGACCAGATTGATGTGCGGATTGAGGTCGGCATCGTAATGTTCCATCCCATCGCCTGCATCGCCCAGCGTGTGTACCAGCCCCAGCTCCTTGAGAACATTCAGCGTTTTATAGACGGTCGCAAGGCTCAGCGTGGGGAATTGGGGCAGAAGCTCGTGGTAAATCATCATTGCGGTGGGGTGGTCTTTACTCTCGTGCAGAACTCGGCATATCGCAACGCGTTGGGGGGTCAAGCGCATACCCGCATTTTTGAGTCCCTCGAGTAGGTGATTCATCATGCTCCCTCCATTTGGAAACTGAATATCCACAGCGAATTATACTCCAAAGCTCGCCAGAATGTCAAGTGGGGGTCATCGTTTATCGTGTGGAGTGCCCCACCTTTCCGTTATACTGACTGTTGCCCTCCTGTTATGCTGAATCCCCCCCGCCACCCTGAGCTATCCCCCCTTTCGTCACCCTGAGCCATCCCCCCCTTTCGTCACCCTGAGCCGCAGGCGAAGGGTCTCAGATGCTTCGCTGCGCTCAGCATGACGGGGTGGGGTGCGTTCTGCAAGACGGGGTGGGGACTGTAGTCGGGGTAGGA
>JBDNDR010000239.1:0-3976 GCA_046718995.1 Fimbriimonadales bacterium | reverse complement strand
ATGCCCGACTCAGAGCCGTTGGAGCGATTGGAGCTTCTGCCTAAGATCGACTGGGCAGGCGGCTTCCGAGATACCTGGCGTCCCGGCGAACCCAACGCCCATGCCCGCTTGCACTGGTTCTTGGAGCACGCAGTAGAAGACTACTCCGAACTGCGCGACCGTCCTGACCTGGACGCCACCTCGCGCCTCTCGCCCCATCTTCATCATGGTGAAATCACGCCTCGCCAGATTTGGCACGCAACCTTGCGCCATAGCCGAGGCAGCTGGACGAAAGGCGTGGAGCATTTCCTGCGCGAGGTCGGCTGGCGCGAGTTTGGCTATCATATTCTCTATCACCACCCGTACACTCAGTCGCAACCGCTACGCTCCGAGTTCGCAAACTTCCCCTGGAGCGATGTGGAGACCCCGGCACTCAAAGCGTGGCAGAAGGGGCGTACAGGGATTCCGATGGTGGATGCAGGCATGCGCCAGTTGTGGCACATCGGCTGGCTCCACAACCGGGTACGAATGATTGTTGCCTCGTGGCTGACCAAGAACCTGCTTATCCACTGGCGGCTGGGCGAGGCATGGTTCTGGGATACCCTCGTGGATGCCGACCCCGCCAGCAATGTGCTGGGCTGGCAGTGGACTGCTGGCTGTGGCGCCGACGCTGCGCCCTACTATCGCATCTTCAATCCCGTGATTCAAGGGCGCAAGTTCGACCCGAACGGCGACTATGTGCGCCAGTGGGTGCCCGAACTCCGAGACCTGCCCACCGAGTACATCCACGCCCCTTGGGAAGCGCCAGAGTCGGTGCTTCAGAAGGCGGGTATCACACTCGGCGAGACCTACCCCCGTCCCCAGATCGAGTTGAGCAAGAGCCGCGACCGTGCCTTAGAGATGTTCGAACGCTGGGCAAAGAAGCGATAGAGCGGATCAAAAGGGCGGAGGTTCGGTAGTGCCTCCGCCCAAGAGCCTCCCGTCCTCCAGAGCGATACTTTTACTTCGCTTTGGCGTGCTTGGGGTTCGCATCCACAATCACGCCATCGAAGATTGCTACATTGGACTTCACGCGACAGTCGCTGCCGACCACACAGCGCACCAGCATCGTGTCGCGCATCACGGTAGCGCCTTCCCAGAGGATACTCTCTTGCACAACGGCGCCCTCTTCCACAACGCAGTTCTCGCCAATCACGCAGTTCTCCAGCACGCGTGCGCCACTCTCGATGCGTGTGCCCGAACCGATGACCACCGGGTAGCCAATCTCAGCATCGGGGGCTATCTCCACATTCTCGCCAATCCACACATATTTACGCTTCTCAGGGTAGGGCATCTGAAGGTGCACACGCCCGCCCAGCGCATCCCAGTGGGCTTGCTGGTAGGTCTTCAGGTTGCCCACATCTTTCCAGTAGCTGGAGGTGAGGAACCCGTAGAGGGGCAGTTTGCGTTCAATCAGCAGGGGCAGGAGATTCTTGCCAAAGCCGTAGGGCTTCCCCTTCGGAATAAGGTCAAACACCTCTGGCTCCAGCAGATAGATCCCGATATTTGCCGCGTTGGAGAAAATCATCTCGCCCTTCGGCTTCTCCAAGAATCGGGTGATGCGCCCCCGCTCATTCAGCAGGGCAATCCCATACTCCGAGGGGTCTTCGACCAGCGAGAGGGCTATCGTGCAGAGTGCTTTTTTGTCCTTGTGGAACTTGACCAATCGCGATAGGTCTAAGTCGGTCAAATCGTCGCCGCCGATGACCACGAAAGTATCATCAAAGAACGACTCACAGCGTTTCACACTGCCCGCATCGCCCCAGAGCTGCTCCTCCTCCGAGTAGTGGATTTTCACGCCCCAGCGCGAGCCATCACCAAAATAGGTCTTGATTTGGTCGCCTAAATAATGAAGGTTCACCATGATTTCGGTGAACCCATGCTGTTTGAGCAAATTGATGAGATGCTCCATTACTGGGCGATTGACTATTGGCACGAGCGGTTTGGGCACGGCTCGGGTGAGCGGGTCCAGCCGAGAGCCGACGCCCGCTGCCAGTATCATCGCTTTCATAGGATAGCCACCTCCGCACTCACAAATTCGACCACGCCCTGCGCGGTCAGTGCAATCTGGTCTTCGGTTAGCTCCGAATGCACAGGCAACGATAGCACCTCTTTCGCAGCGCGCTCGGCGTGGGGGAAATCGCCCTCGTGATGCCCTAAGAACGCATAAGCCGGCTGGAGGTGGAGCGGATGCGGATAGTAGACGGCGCTCTCAACCCCGAGGCTCATCAGGTGCTCGCGCAGAGCGTCGCGCATCGGGTGGCGGATGGTGAACTGGTGATACACATGGTAGTTGTGCGGGAGCGCTATAGGCAGCTGAACGGAGGTTTCAGCCAACAAGGTTCGGTAGAGTGAGGCGTGATAGCGTCGTCGCTCCGTCCACTCGTGCAGATGGCGCAGTTTCGCACGCAAGATGACCGCCTGAATCTCGTCCAATCGGCTGGTGTAGCCGATGTCTTCATAGTAGTACCCGCCGTTCATGCCGTGCACTCGCAGGCTCCGAATCTTACGAGCGATGTCCTCGTTGTGGGTGAGTACCATCCCACCATCGCCCGCACCCCCGATGTTCTTCGTGGGGAAGAAGCTCAGCGTCGCCACATCGGCATAAGTGCCTATCGGCTGATTATGGTGATAGGCTCCGATTGCCTGTGCGGCATCTTCTATCAGCCACAGCCCGTGGCGGTTCGCAATCTCACGCAGGGTGTGCATCTCTGCCGATTGACCATAGAGGTCTACTGGCATAATCGCCCGCGTGCGCGGGGTTATCGCAGATTCCACGCGGTTGGGGTCTAAGTTGTAGGTTTCGGGGTCGATGTCCACAAAAACGGGCTTTGCTCCAACCTGAACAATCACCTCAACAGTGGAAACAAAGGTGAATGGGGTTGTGATGACCTCGTCGCCTGCTTGCACGCCCAGCGCGCGCAGAGCGAGTTTGAGAGCATCAGTTCCTGAGTTGACGCCGATGGCATGGCGCACCGCACACAGCTCGGCAATCTCTTGCTCTAAGGCGCTCACATGCTCACCCAAGACATAGCGCCCGCTCTCCAGTACCGCAATCAGTTGAGGCTCGACCTCCTGTCGAATGCGTCGGTACTGGCTTCCTAAATCAGCCATCCTGACTTTCAAAGTGTTTCGTCCTCCTTGCTATCCGTTCGGTTGGATTGTACTATAGGCGCGGACTACCGAACCTGCCCCCAACACCGCATTCTGCAGGTGGACATGGGGTTCAAGGACAACCTCATCATCCAAGATACAGTTATCCAGCTGGCATCCATCGCCAATTTGGACACGCTCACCCAGCACGCACCCGTTCAAAGCACTTCCGCTCCCGATGGTGCTGTACGCGCCTACTACAGTATACCCGCTCAATTTGACTCGTGATTCAATACACGCATTAAGTCCCACCAAACAGCCCGGTTCTATTTCGGCATCGGGTTGGATATCGGCGTGTCCATCGAGCCAGTAGCCCGCTTCGGTACAGTGTCCTCCCGGTTTCATGGTAGTGCGCACTTCACCGCTAAGCAAGGCACGCGTGGCGCGGAGATACTGGGCAGGGCGTCCAATATCCAGCCAAAACCCTCGCCCTTCCGCCCCATAGACCGGCACGCCCTCCGATAGGATTTGGGGGTAGAACTCGCGTTCAATAGAGCAGGGACGCAGAGGTATTCGGCTCAGGGTTTCGGGTTCTATCACATAGATACCTGCGTTGATGAAATCGTCGCCCTCCATCGGCTCGCCCCGGTCGGCGGCGCGCTTTTGTTCCTCGCTCGGCTCCACGAAGGCTAACACACGCCCACTCTCATCCACTTGAATCACGCCGTAGGGATGGGGACGCCGTACCCGATAGAGGGTCAAGGTGACCTGTGCCTGGCGTTCGTGATGGGAGCGCACAATCGCACCGATGTCAAAGTCGGTTAGGATGTCGCCGTTGAAGATGATAGCACGCATGGGGGGTAGC
>JBDNDR010000238.1:0-3981 GCA_046718995.1 Fimbriimonadales bacterium | reverse complement strand
TCTTGGAGGTCTTGTTCCCGTACTGGTACGCCGCCATCTTGTGCGCCTCGTCCACGACCACGAAGTCCCACTCCGTGTCGGCAAGCCCTGCCATCACATCGTCCTGCTTGGCGAAATCCATCGAGACAATCACCTGGTTCTCTTGCTCCCACAGATTGCGCCCCCATTCGCTTTTCAGTCGGTCGCGGTCGATAATGGTGAAGCTCTCATCGAACCGTTCCTTCATCTCACGGCGCCACTGGTCACGCAGGTGTCCGGGCACGACCAGCAGAATCCGTTGAGCCAACCCGCGATATTTGAGCTCTTTGAGTACCAGCCCCGTCATGATGGTCTTGCCCGCGCCGGGGTCATCCGCCAGCAGGAACCGGAGGCTCGGACGCTTCAGGATACAGTGGTAGACCGCTTCAATCTGGTGGGGGAGCGGGTCGACCTGCGACACATTGAGCGCCAGCAGGGGGTCAAACAGGTAAGCGAGGCGGATGCGGTGCCCCTCAACGCCCAAGAAGCAGTGGCGTCCATCACCTTGAAGGTCCCACGAGAAGGCGGGACGCACCCGCAAGTGTTCAAGCTCGTGCGCCGAGAACATCCGCTGATAGTAGCGCTGACTCTTCAGCCCCACCATATCGACTCGCAGGTACTCGCCCTGCTCGCTGACGGCAAGCACGCGCACCGGCTCCGGCAAAAAGTCGGCTTCCAACACACTATCCGCACGGATGGTCAACAGTTCCATAGGCACTCCCTCTCTGACCCACTCGCAAGCAGGTGCGACCCCTTAGCTCAGCTCTTCATGCTCGATCTGCGCGCCTATCTGCCTCAGAGTCTCACGGACTTTGAGCTCCAGTGTCTGGTCGGTGATGTCGCCCTCGGCGTTGAGCTCTAAGGTCAAGCTGAGTTTTGCGCTTTCCATCCGCAGGGGTTGTAAGACGCCCTGAAAGAGGTTGAGGATATGATCGCCATCGATGCGCACGCGCAGTTGGTACTGGCGCTTGCCCTTCTGAGCGGGGGCTGGCGTGGGTGTGCTGGGCGAACCGGTGAACTGGATGATATCCGTGGGTGTGCTGGACGATTCGGAGAACTGGATGATATCTGTGGGCACGCTGAACGATGGGGTGGCGCCGACCGTCTCGTTCACCTGGCTGGGCTGGGGAATCGCCTCTTTACGCACCAGCACGCCGTCCAGCACCTCGTGGGGCGGCTCATGGTAGTAATAGACCTGCTCGCCGACCCGCACGCCGAAGAGTCCCTGCCGCACTCCCGCACGGACCGCGTCCAGCCCCACTTGGAGCGAGGGTATCATCGGCAGTTGGGGATAGCGCAGGAACGCCTCCACGACCTCGCGCACCGGCTTCTCCATCTCGCTCGGCTGGAGCGCCTTCTCTATCAGCAGGCGCGGGTTGAGCGGCTCCGCCAGAATCTCCTCACGCTTCAGATGGTCCAGCACCCGCGCGCTCAGGGTGTTCTTCACGCCTGTGATGGGCAGACCGAGGTTGTACCACTCCACCTCCGCCTCGCGCAGTCGGGTCAGATGGCGATAGCAAGTCAGAGTCATCTGAGGAATAAGGCTCTCGCAGTCTTTGAGGCGGCTCTCCAGCCCGCGCCGATTCTCCTCCGACAGCTGACGCATCAGGCTCTGGTCACTCTGAATCGATTGGAGGGCGAGCAGGCGCTTGACCTGTTGACGCAGGTTCAGCAACTCGCCAGTGTCCGCGACCAGCACGAGCAGGGCGTTGCGGTAGGTGCGGAAGGTCTGCCCCGAGCGTTCATGGAGCTCCTTGACGAACCTTCGCGTGGCGTCGGAAGTGTGCGTGTGGTCGGGCGAGAGTACCGCCAACTTCAGCTCGCGGTTATCGGGAATGTCTTGGGAGTCGCGGGGCGAGAGGTAGACGCTCAGCTCTCTGCCAGCGATTGCCTCCGTGCGTCGGCGGATTTCCTCATCGATCTGTTCGGAGAGGACTGCCTCCTCGCGTTCCAACTGCACACGGTTCAGGTTCGGTTGGGTGGAGAAGGCGTAGAGTCCGCTGTCCACATGCAGGTACCAGAGTTCCTCTTCCAGTCGGCGCAGGGTATCGCCGACGGCGGAGCGTGGGATGCCTTCCTGCATCACGGCGAGTCGGAGCCTTAGCACGCCCACGCCCCGTTTCTCGCTCCCGCTGAACGATTCGAAGAAGATGGCGCGTGCCAGCCCGCGTGCGATGCCGAAGCGCGCATATTCGGAGCCTATAGCGCGGTCGATCTCCTCCGCTTTGGCGTTGCTGCCTTCGATATCGGAGGCAATCACGCCCTGATAGGCGTTGCCAGCATGGCGCAGGAACTCGTTGCGGATAGCCTGATTCGAGAGCCGAATGTGGCAGGGCATAATCAGCGGTGAGTTGTCCCCTTGCTGGTACAGGTCGGCGACAATCTGCGCGAGCAGGCGCAGGGTACCGCGCGTGCGCTGGAACTCGTGGAAGGTGCTCCACCGCTCATACAGCACATCGATCAGCTCCGGATGGAACGGGTACGCCTTGAGCATCCGTTCCCGATAGGCAGGTTCGCGCACCTCGCGGGGCACATCGTCGCCCAACTGCTGATACAGCGCCCAGAAGCGCTCCACCACGCGCCGCGCCTCCCGCTCATCGAAGCTGGGTTCGAACAGCCTGCGACGGATGACCCCATACACCTCCTCGCCCTCCACAGGCGTATGCACCGTCTCCACCCGTTTGAATATCTGCAGGAGTTCGTGTAGGGCACGCTCGCCCTCCTCCGCATAGGGGACGCTGGAAGGTAAGCCGACCACCAGCGCACAACGGGGCGACACCTTCACCGTCTCGGTCAACTCCTGCAAGAAGGCGTTGAGCTGGTCCCGAAACGCTTTGGCTTTGACCGCATACTCGGCGAGCTCGTCCATCAGGATGAGGGTGGGCTTATCGCCGATGACCTGGTGCAGGAGGTCTTTGCCGGGCGCGAGCCGCTTGCGGTCATGCTCCTCCAGCAGCGAATAGTGTCCCAGTTGGTGCGCTAGCTCGCCCCAGGGCGTCCTGCCGTTTATGGCGTCGGCGGCGGTGCCCACAAACACCACCGCTTCGGTCGACGGCACCGACTCGATGCCTACCCGTTCCAGCAGTTCGGCGACCACCCGCTCGTCGCGCAGCTCCGCCCCACTGCGGAACAGATGGTAGAGGGCAATCAGGCTGTGGGTCTTGCCTCCGCCGAAGGGAGTCTGCACCTGCACGACGGGTTCGCCCGCTTGGGTGCCCGCTAAGCGCCCCAGCACCATCGCCATCAGGTTCTGCAGACCGGTCGTGGGATAGGTCTTGCGAAAGAAAGTACGCGCATCGCGGTACTCCCACGGACCGCGGTCCGCCACCACATCGGACAGGTCGGCAGCGAACACCGACTCGTCGAGCCGCCCGGTTCGAATATCCTCGTGCGGATTAATAATCTGACGCCACGCTTGCATAGGCACCTCCATCGTGCTGGGTTCCCTCCGCTCGGCGCCGCCCTCACTCGGACGGGTCGTTCAGCGGCAAGGTCGCCTGCGTTATATAGGTACGACGCGCATTTAATAATCCCTGCAATAACTGCTTCTCTTTATCGCCCGGCGGCAACACCTCGCTGATTGCCTGCGCCACCTGCCAGAACAACTCGTCGTCGCCATAGGTGAGACCCAGATGCTCCTGCAACTCGCGCTGACGGTTCTGCTCCCAGAGCACCACCGCCCCGTGCAGGGCGTCAATCATGGTGGGACGCGACGAATCGGTCGACGAACCGAACTTGCCGTCCTTGTAGGCGAACTGCGGGTCTTTGGCACGCTCTTGTGGACTGCGCACCAGCACATACTCCTTATCTTTCTGCACCAGTCCGCCCGGTGCCCACAACTCGGTCAACTCCAAGCCGACGCCCATCGCCAACTTGCGCGCCTCGTCAAACGGCACGCGGGCGTGGTTGTAAGTCCACCGCCACAGCAGATAGAAGCGGGTGGCGGTATCCATCCCTTCGAGT
>JBDNDR010000237.1:0-3981 GCA_046718995.1 Fimbriimonadales bacterium | reverse complement strand
GGCGAGCCAGTCGGCACCCATGTATCGCTCCAACCCCAATCGTAAGGAGGCTACAACGATGTCCAGAAAGCATGAGGAAGACGCAACCCCGAAAATCGATGCCCTCTTCAAAGACGCCGAAGAGCGCATGAAACATGCGATTGACCATCTCAAGCAGGACTTGGCAGGCTACCGCACCGGACGCGCCAACCCGGCGATGGTGGAACGCCTGATGGTGGACTATCACGGCACGCCGACCCAACTGCAACATATCGCCTCGATCACCGTGCCCGAACCGCGCCAACTGCTCATCCAGCCCTGGGATCAGTCGGTCGTGCCCGCCATCGAGAAAGCCATCCAGCGCTCCGAACTGGGGGTCAACCCCGTGAGTGATGGGCGCAGTCTCCGCATCACCCTGCCCCCGCTCACCGAAGAGCGACGCAAAGACCTTATCAAGCAGGTGCACAAGCGTTCGGAGGAGGGGCGGGTCGCCGTCCGCAATATCCGACGCGACCTGATTGAACACCTGCGCCAAATGCAAAAGAATAAGCTGATGTCCGAAGATGACCTCAAGCGCTACGAACAGCAAGCCGAAAAACTCACCCACAAGTATATTGAGGAAGTGGACAAAATCCAGAACGCCAAAGATGCGGAGTTGAAGGAGGTCTGATGCAAACAGTGGACTGGCGTGCGGAGGCGAAAGCGCTCGGCATCGACCTCGCTCGGCTTCCGTATCATATTGCGTTGATTATGGATGGGAACGGGCGCTGGGCAAGTGGGCGCGGTCTGCCCCGCCTGATTGGGCATGCCAACGGACATGCGACGCTCCGAAGGCTCATTCACGGGTGCGCCGACCTCGGAATCAAGGTGTTGTCCGCCTACACCTTCAGCACCGAGAACTGGCGGCGGTCGGAGGAAGAGGTTCAGGGGTTGATGAACCTGCTGGCGCGCTCGGCACGCGAGGAGCTGCCCGTGATGGTGCGCAACGGCGTGCGTATCTGCTTCAGCGGACGCCTGCACCAGCTCAGCCCCGAACTCCAAGCGCTCCTCCATCGCGCCGAACAGCTCACCCAGCACAACGACCGCATCACGCTCCATATGGCAATCAACTACGGGGGACGCGCAGAACTCGTGGATGCGATGCGTGCCATCGCTCAGAAAGTGCAACAGGGCGAGCTGAACCCTCATCAGATTGACGAACAGGTCATCCAAGCCCATCTCTACCAGCCTGACCTGCCCGACCCTGACCTGCTCATCCGCACCGCGGGCGAACAGCGCACCAGCAACTTCTTGCTCTGGCAAACCGCCTACACGGAACTCTACATCACACCCGTGCTGTGGCCCGACTTCACGATGGAGCATATCTTAGAAGCGATTCGGGACTACCAGAGCCGCGAGCGCAAGTTCGGTGGGGTGCCTGCGGGCGCCTCAGCGCGCTAACGGTTGCGCTCCGCCTGAACCGTCTGGGTCGTCTCCTCTGCCAAGCGCATCCACGCTTCCAGCGAGAGCGCTTCGGCGCGTGTGGAGGTGTGAATCCCCGCCCGTCGCAACACGGCTGAAGCGCGGTCAGCATCGTCAAACAGCGCGGTCAGCGCATTGCGGAGGGTCTTGCGCCGCTTGCCAAAACCCGCACGCACCAACTTGAACAGCCACTTCTGCTCCAGAGGGGGTAAACGGTCGGGCACGGGGGTCAGCCGCACCAGCCCCGAGTCGACCTCCGGCTGGGGATAGAACGCACCTGCCGGCACACGCCCCAGATACTCCGCCTCGGTATGGTACTGCACGAACACCGAAAGCGACCCATAGGCGGGACTGCTCGGCTTGGCGGTAAGCCGCTCTGCGACCTCCTTCTGTACCATGAGTACCATCACAGGGATACGCTCTTTCGCTTTGAGCAGATGCTCTATCAGCGGGGAGGTGATGGAGTAGGGGATGTTCGCCACGACCTTCGCACGCTCTGCCCCACGAAGCAACTGCTCCACCGGTTGGCTCAGCACACTGGCTTGGACAAGAGTGATGTTGCTGATGGCGTGCTCTTCTATGAGCGTTTGGAGGATGGCGACGAGGCGCGCGTCCACCTCCACCGCAATCACACGACGCACCCGTTCCGCCATCAGGAAAGTAAGCGCCCCCAAACCGGGTCCGACTTCCAACACCTCATCCTCTGGCTGAAGGTTCGCCGAATCGATGGCGCGCAGTGCCACGCGTCGGTCGGTCAAAAAGTTTTGCCCCCACCCTTTGGACGGACGCACACCGTACTCGTCCAGCCACGCTCGGATCTGGCGCAATGAAAACGGGTTCAAGTTCTCCATCAGGTACAATTCCTTACCGTATGAGCATACCCGATAGCGCTCGCTTGCAGGCAGATGTCTTGATTCAGGCGTTGCCGTACATTCAAAAATGGAGAGGTTCTATTTTCGTCATCAAGTATGGTGGCGCGGCGATGGTGGACGACAACTTCGCCCTGATGGTCATGCAGGATGTGGTGCTGATGCACTGTGTCGGTATCCGTCCGGTGATTGTGCATGGGGGCGGTCCCGAAATCTCCGACGCCATGAAACGGCTCGGCAAACAGCCCACCTTTGTCAAGGGTCTCCGCGTCACCGATGCTGAGACGATGGAGATTGTGGAGATGGTGCTGACCGGCAAAACGAACCGCCGGTTGGTCTCGGCAATCCATCAGCAGGGTGGCAAGGCGGTGGGTCTCTCGGGCAAGGACGGCGCTCTACTGATGGCGCGCAAATTAGAAAGTGACCCCGACCTGGGCTTCGTGGGAGAGGTGGAACAGGTTCAGACTGAGGTGGTCTACTCTCTTCTGGAAGCAGGGTATATCCCCGTGGTCAGCCCCATCGGCATGGGGCACGACGGTGCGACCTATAACCTCAACGCTGACCATGTGGCGGGTGAACTGGCAGGCGCGCTGAAAGCGGAGAAGCTGATTCTGATGACCGATGTACAAGGCGTCATGAGCGACCCCGACAAGCCCGACTCGCTCATCTCCGAGTTGAACTTCAATGACGCCCAGCGCATGATAGAGAACGGGCGCATCGGGGGTGGGATGATACCGAAGCTCCAAGCCTGCTTCGCCGCGCTCACGCACGGTGTCCCGCGCACGCATATCCTTGATGGGCGTATCCCCCACGCGCTGCTGATTGAGGTCTTCACCGACGCGGGGATTGGCACGATGGTGCGCCCCTAATCAGGTACAGTATGCTGGAGGCTGTGCCATGAACTACAGAGAAGAGATTTGCCATATGACTCAAGGGGCAGTGGAAGACCTCTTACGATACGCCCGTGCCGTTTCAGACGAAAGGCTGACTTGGCGTCCCAGCGAACATGCGCGCTCGGTGCTGGAAATCCTGCAGGAGTGCGTGGCGGTGCCGCTGGTGATGACTTATGTTCTCCATGAGCGTCCTCAACAGCCCGCGGATATAAACCCCTTCTTCGCTGAGGCGAGCCAGCTCAAAACGGTCGGCGAATGCGAAGCGGCGCTCCGAGCGAACACGGCGAAACTGATTGAGGCAATCCACGCCACGCCCGATAGCGACCTGGAGCAGACGGTGATGCTCCCTTGGGGCACTCCTGCACCCATCAAGCGGGTCGTCAGCGGGCACTACTGGAACCTCACCTATCACCTGGGGCAGATTGCCTACATCCAACTGCTCTACGGCGACACCCGATTCTACTGAGAAAGCGACACCTCCTCCGTAGGTTACTCCTGAGGCAGGGGGAACCGGGTGTGGCTCTCTGGCTCCATCCGTCACCCTGAGCCTCCCTCTTCGTCACCCTGAGCCGCAGGCGAAGGGTCTTAGAGATGCTTCCCTGCGTTCAGCATGACGGGGGATTAGGGCAGGCTCCCCTCTCTGTTTATGAAGCGGGGCGGGGGGTGAGGTGAATGCTTGAAATGCTTCCCTGCGTTCAGCATGACGGGAGGAGGTATTGGCATGATATAAATTCTCCAAAACGCACCTCTAAGAATCACTGTAATAGATACCGATAATG
>JBDNDR010000236.1:0-3983 GCA_046718995.1 Fimbriimonadales bacterium | reverse complement strand
GAGGCGGAAGACATCTCCGACGAAGACCTCATCCCCGAGGAGGAGACCCTCGTGCTGATTACGCGCGATGGCTACATCAAGCGGGTCTCTATGGATGCGTATCGTTCCCAGAAGCGTGGGGGCAAAGGCGTGATTGCGACCACCGCACGCGAGGAAGATGAGGTGGAACACCTATTCCAAGTCAGCACCCACCACTACATTCTCTTCTTCACCGACCGGGGGCGTGTGTACCGCCTGAAGGCTTATGAGATTCCGGAAACCTCGCGCCAAGCGAAGGGCACGGCGGTCATCAACTACATCAACATCCAAGCGGATGAGCGGGTCACGGCAACGGTCTCGGTGCGCGACTTCACAGCGCCTGGCTATTTAACGATGGTGACGCGTCTGGGCGAAATCAAGCGGACGCCGCTCAGCGAGTTCGCCAACCTGCGCTCCAACGGCTTGAACGCATTTGATTTAGAGGCGGGCGACTCGCTCGGCTGGGTGCTTCATACCACCGGGCAAGACGACATCTTGCTGGCAACACGGTCGGGCTTGGCGATACGGTTCCCTGAGACCGATGTGCCAGCGCGCTCGCGTGCGGCGGGTGGTGTGAAGGCAATCAAGCTCGGTAAAGACGATGCGCTGGTCTCGGCATGTCGCGTGGTACCGACGGCGCTGCTCCTGGTCGTTTCCGAGAACGGCTACGGCAAATGCACTCCTCTCAAGGAGTATCGCGTGCAGTCGCGTGGTGGGAAAGGTATCTTCACGATGAATGTGACGCGCAAGACGGGGCAGGTGGTCGCTGCGGAGGTCGTGGAAAAGGACGACAAGCTGATTATCGTCACGGCGAACGCGAAAGGTATCCGCTTGCGCGTGGCAGACCTGCGCGTGACGGGGCGTATCGCTCAGGGCGTGAAGCTGATTGACCTCGCCGAAGGCGATAGCGTATCCGCCGTCACACGCATCGTGCTGAGCAAGCGCCTGCAGGAGGCGGAGGCGAGCCGAGCGGAAGGGTAGCGGTGTACTGAACGAGTCCTGCTTGCCTACATGAACCGAGCACGCGCGACCTACCGCGTTGTGCTTGGTTTCCCACTGGAGACACTCAAATAGCAATCCCCAGATGGAGTTGGGGGGAACAGCGAATTTAATGAAAATTTAAAATACTTTTAATAATTTCTTAATGTAATGTGGACTATCATCCTATGGGAGGTGTATTGTGAACAAACGAGCGTTTACACTCATAGAGCTGTTGGTCGTAATAGCGATTGTGGCGATTCTGGCGGCTATCCTGTTCCCCGTCTTCGCTCAAGCAAGGGAGAAAGCCCGTCAAACAACTTGTCTATCCAACGGTAAGCAGATTGGTCTGGCTACGATGATGTACGCGACGGACTATGACGAGCGACTGCCCCAACAGCAGTGGCGCGATTGGGGGGATACCGCGGTACCCGGTCGACGACGCGCTTGGACGATGGATATTGCCCCTTATGTGCGTGCAGGTCAGTATGGCACAAGCGGTCATGGAGCTGCGCGCGGTGTCGATGGAATCTTTCGGTGTCCTTCGCACCCCGACCCGAAGCAGGTTTTTCACTACGGCGTTCACGACGCGTTATTTAGAGGATGTTGGTGGGGCAGTCCTTCCGAGATTGCACCCTGCGGCGATATTTCGGCGACTTTAGCGGAACTTGATCGACCAGCACAGATTGCCCTTGTTTTGGAGAAAGGTCGCGCGGACTTCCAAGATGTTCAGCCCGATGGTACTTCCAACTCGTGGCCCGTGTTCCTCGCATCGGGCCATGTGTGGGCGTGGGAGAACCCGGCAGCGGGCTGGCCCAACGGACCTGCCAACCAAAATGCGACGGGCGATACCTATCCTAATCCAGACCGCGACTGGGCACCGCGAACTTGGGATGGACGCTGGCCCCACTCTGCGGTCATGCCCCGATTCCGACATAATCTACACTGCACCACCATCTTTGGAGATGGACACGCCAAAGCGATGAGGCGTGGACGACTGAACTGGGTTGACCATATCCAGGTACCTGGGCGAACGAGCTGGTAAGCACCTCTAATCGCCCGAATTTCGCCCCAGATGACCCCGGTCATCTGGGGCGTTTCAACAAGTCAACTTCGTGGCAACCAGAACATCGCCTCGGGCACAACCCTACAGTACCACGACTCGCCCAGCCGACCGATATGGTCGGAGAGGGTGTTGTCCACAAGTTTGCCCTCTTTGAGCAGGTACTCGGCGACATGGAAGCAGAGCACCTCGCCAATCACATAGTTGGCAGAGACAGGTCCCTCACCGTGCGGGACAATCTGGTACAGTTTGCACTCCATCTGGATGGGGCTTTCGCCGACGCGGGGGGGACGCACCTTTTCGGAAGCCAACGGCGTTAGACCCGCCTTTTCGAACTCGCTCAGCCCGTACTCGTATTCGTGGGCGGTGAGGTTCATCCGCTCGGCGAGGGTGTAGGGCACAATATTCACCACGAACTCGCCCGTTGCGCGCAGGTTGACGAGGGTATCTTTGGGGCGTCCGTCCCGAAAGTTGGTGGCGGAGAAGACCACCGAAGGCGGGTTGGCGCCCCCTGCGTTGAAGAAGCTATACGGCGCCAAGTTGGGCACTCCTTCGGGTGAACAGGTGCTCACCCAAGCGATAGGACGGGGCACAACACAGGTAATCAACAACGCATAGGTCTCACGCGGTCCTAACTCCTGAGGCAAAAAGGTCTGCGTCATCGCCCAAAAGGATACCCGCTAAGCCCGTTTGGAGACGCAGGGATCTCAGCGTAGCCCTTGCGGCAGGGGCTGATATTCGGTTTCATGGCACAGCTCACGCCACCGAACGCCGTTGTGGGTGCAGGTGCGCCACAGCCGAACTCGCACGCCAGCGCGTCCGGGTTGTGGGTAGAACCCTGCTACTCGCGGGGGGGACTGTATGGCGACCTGTTCGCATTCCACCGAGCAGTTGGGTACCCACTGGCGTATCTTCTTGGGTGTAGTCATCGCTTCAATCCGACACCAGAGCCGCTCGCCCGAAACCCCCGAAACGATTCGAATGGGGAACGGGTAGGGGTTGCGTAGCTTCAGGTCGGCAATCCCTTGAGCCACTGCTGAGTCGAGTCCCGGCGCGACATAGGAAGGCGCAATCGTATGGGGATGACGCTCCTCAATCGTGAGTCCCGCCAGGAGCGCTGCGTTGTATAGGGTCGTGGAGGTTTGGCAAACCCCTCCGCCCCAGGCAGGCACCAGTATCCCCCCATAGCTCACGGGCGCACGCACATACCCCTCAGACCGTACCCACTGACCCACGCACTGATTGTATGACCAGACTGCGTCGGGGGCGACGACTTGGTGATTGATCTGCCGGGCGGCGAGCCGAGCGTTGTGAACCTGTCCAGCTGTGCGACCAGCGAGGCTGGTGGAGAATTCAGCGAGCGTATGCCAAGCGGGCGCAGAGGATTGACAGGCGGTAAGCCCGATCACGATGACCACAGCAACGCCCCCTACACCTGTTCGCATGCCATCAGAGCAGTACCGACGCCACATACCGCTCAGTTAGACGCCTGGTGCCAGAGTCCCGCTTCACGCAGCGTGTTCTTGGTAGGCGCGTACCTGGTTGCGTCCTGAGCGTTTGGCGGTGTAGAGTGCCGAGTCGGCGTTATAAAGTAAGCTTGCGGTCATGGTGCCGAGGTGGTGTTCCGCAACGCCTAAGCTTGCGGTGATGGGCGCGTGGCTGTTCTGGATTTGCTCTACGGCTTGGCGGAACCGTTCGGCAACGCTCAGGGCTGACTCTAACGCTGTGCCGGGCAGGATTACCGCGAACTCCTCGCCCCCATAGCGCGCCACGATGTCGTAGGGACGGGCATAACGACGGAGAACCTCCGCAACTTGGCGTAAGACCTCATCGCCTGCAGGGTGCCCATAGGTATCGTTGAACTGCTTGAAATAGTCCACATCCAGCATAATCAGGCTGAGGGGCTGGCGCAGGCGTTCGGCGC
>JBDNDR010000235.1:0-3996 GCA_046718995.1 Fimbriimonadales bacterium | reverse complement strand
CAAATCGGGCACAATCGGGCAGAACCCCTCGCCCCAGCCCTCCTGCGGAATGCGCTCCTTACGCACAAACGCCACATCCGGCGCACGCACGGTATCCCCACCTGCAGAGGGGAGAATGAAGCCTGTCTCAGCGCCGTAGGCTTTGCCCAGCTGGTTCTGCTTGACAAACTGTCGAATCTCAGCGCCGATGTTCAGTGCAACCTCCCCGTGGCGATGTCCTGCGGGCATATACTCCACGACCTCCCCGTTGATAAGTTCGGCGCGCTTACCCAGATAGCGTTGGGCAAACTCCTCAACCGTCAACTTCTGTTTCTGGACAGCAGGCACTGCCATCACGCTCACCAAACCCAGTATACCATAGGTGTCAAGAGCGAGTTCCTTGAAACGGCTCAACCTCTTAGCAGGAAATCGGGACGCTTAGGGCGAATCGATAGGGTTGTGAAGCAATTTCCTTACGGTACTTCGGCGTTGGCAATGTTAGGGCTGGGTGTAGCCAGTGGGGCGTGGCTGGCTCTCAGGCGCCCAAACCGCCAGAAAGCCGACCTGCGTCTGTGGACTTTCGCCAAACCTCACGGTGAAGCCTACATAGAAGCACTCCCCGGCTTCCTGCGCCGATACCCGAACACCAGCGTAGATATCCAGATTGTGGCGTGGGAAGCGGTCACCTCGCGCCTGCAAGCCGCCTTCTGGTCAGGGTTGGATGTGCCCGACTTGGTCGAAGTGGAGATTAGCGCCGCAGGCAGCTTCTTTCGGGGGCGACTGGAAACCATCGGCTTTATGGATCTCACCGAGCGCATTCGCCAATCGGGACTGTGGGACCGGGTCGTTCAGGCACGGTTCGCGCCCTACACCACGCGCGGACGCATCTTCGGTGTGCCCCACGATGTCCACCCTGTGATGCTCGCCTATCGGCGCGACCTTGTGGAAAAGCTCGGCATCGATGTAGAGAAAATCCAGACATGGGACGACTTCGTGGAGGTCGGACGGCGTGTAACGGTGCCCGGTAAGCGGTTCATGATGGAACTGCCCACCTCGGAATCTTCGCGTTTGGAAGCGCTTTTGTTCCAACGCGATGGCGGATACTTTGACCCCGAAGGACGCTGTATTATGGACAACGAGACCGCCGTCCAAACCATGTTAGCCTATGTGCCGATGGTGGCGGGACGCTATCGGATTGGGAGCGACTTGGGGGGCGGTCAAATCTTCACCCGTGCGCTGGAGGACGGCTACTTCCTGTTCTTGATAGCTCCCGACTGGCGCACGAAACTGATTGAACAGGATGTCCCGAAGGTGGGCGGTCGGATGGCGCTGATGCCCGTGCCAGCGGTCAAGCCGGGCGGTCGGCGTACCACCACATGGGGCGGTACGATGATTGGGATTACGCGCAAGTCGCCCAACCCCGACCTGGCTTGGGAGCTGATTATGTGGCTCTACTTCAATAAGGACGACCTTGCCAAGCGGTTCCGCGACACCAACATCCTACCCCCCGCGCGCGACCTATGGGATCATCCCGCCTATGACGAACCGCGCCCGTTTTGGAGTAATCAGCCACTGGGACGCCTTTATGCGAACCTCGCGCCCGATGTGCCGTTCCAGTACACCAGTCCCTTCATCGGGCTGGCGAAAGCGAAACTCAGCGAGGCGCTGATTGCCTGTGTGCAGTATTACGACCGCTATGGCGCCCGAGGTTTTGAGGGCTTCGTGCGCCAGCAACTGCGATACCATGCGGAGGAAGTGCGCCGTGTCATGCGTAGAAACCCCTATCTCACGGAGTAGCGTTCGGAGCCGACGCCTGCGCGCTGAAAAGGTAGCGCCCTACCTGTTCGTGGCGCCGTTCATCGTGTTGTTTCTGGTGTTCGGAGCGTATCCCCTAATCAAGAGCGTGATTCTGTCGTTCTATATCACCAACGGTCCCAGCGATGAGGTGTTCGTGGGAACCGAGAACTATCGTTTCCTGCTGACCGACCCCAACTTCTGGAAGGCGGTGCGCAACACGGCGGTCTTTACCTTCTGGTCGTTGGCGCTCCAAATCCCGCTGGGGCTGGGGCTGGCGATTCTGCTCAATAGTTCGTGGGTGCGCGGGCGCAACTTCCTGCGGCTCGCCTTCTTCTCGCCCAACTTGGTGGGGCAGGTGTTCGTGGGTGTGCTGTTCAGCGTGCTGTTCGTGCCGCAGTACGGCTTGGTGAACAAAGCGCTCCACGCCACTATTGGCACACCGCTGGATATGCGCTGGCTCGCAGAACCGCACCTCGTGATGCCCGCGTTAGTGATGACCAGCCTCTGGATGTATATCGGCTTCCAGATGGTCTACTTCCTGGCAGGGCTACAGTCGGTGGATAAGGAGCTCTATGAAGCCGCACGGATCGACGGCGCCAACAACTGGCAACAGTTCCTGAATGTGACCTTGCCGGGCATCCGCCATGTGCTGGTGTTTGTGCTACTGGTCAACACGATTGGCTCGTTCCAGCTGTTTGAACTGCCGTGGGTGATGCTGGGGCGCGGTCCGGGACCGGACGCAGCGGGTCTGACGATTATCATGTATCTCTATTTGAATGGGTATGTGTCGGGCGACTTGGGCTATGCTTCAGCCGTCGGTTGGACGCTGGCGCTGGGGCTGTTGGTGATTAGCCTCATTCAACTGCGAGTGAGCGGTGTATGGGGCGGGAGGCGTTCAGGATGATTCTACAGTCAGTTCGACTCATCGGCTGGTTTCTTTTGGTGCTGATTGCGGTGGTGACCTTCGTGCCGATGATATGGCTCGTCGCCGCCTCGCTCAAAGCACCTGAAGACCTGTTCTCTTACACCTTCTTCTCGCCCAACCCCAGCCTGAAGAACTTTTACGACCTGTTCACCCAAGTGGAGTTCCTGCGCTATATGATGAACAGTGTGTTCGTCTCTTGTACGGCGGTGGTGCTTCAGCTCTTCTTTTCCTCGCTGGCGGGTTATGCGCTTGCTAAGTACGAGTTCAAAGGCAAATATGCGCTGACCCTGCTGATGCTCTCCACGATGCTGATACCGGGGCAGGTCACGCTGGCGCCTGCGTATGAGCTCATCTACCGCTTCGGTTGGGTGGACACCTTCTGGGCGCTCTTGGTGCCGGGCGCTGTGAATGTGTTCGGCATCTTTCTCTTTCGTCAGGCTATCATGAGCGTGCCGACCGAGCTGATTCATTCGGCACGGGTGGATGGCTGTTCCGAGTTCCAGATTTACTGGCAGATTGTGATGCCGACGGTGCGCCCGATGGTAGGGGCGTTCGTGCTGATTGCGTTTATGGGTCAGTGGAACTCGTTCCTGTGGCCCCAGATTATCCTGCACAGTTCCGAGCGGTTCACCCTGCCGATTGCCCTCACCCAGATGGTCGGCATCTACCAACAGCAGTACGGGATGCTGATGGCGGGCACTCTGCTCAGCGTGCTACCCGTGATGGTGCTGTTCCTGTTCCTCCAGCGTGAGTTTGTGGCAGGGCTGACCTCCGGTGCAGTGAAGGGCTAAAGCGCGCCGCCCAAGTCGGGCAGGAGGTGATGCGGGTCTAAGGCACGCTTGATGCCCACACTGAGCCGCAAGAGCATCTCCGATTGGTGGGGGCGGGGCGCATGTTCACGCCAGTGGCTGGGCAAGTTGAGAATCTGGTACTTATACGGGGTGTTGCGAAGCCGTTCCAAAAGGGAAACGACCGCCTCAGGCGAATCGCTCCAAAGATAGACGATGCCGCTCCCTGCATGGGCTAACGCCTCTACGCCCTGCCCTACCCACTGCATCAGGCATTCGGCGACTTGGGAGGGGCGCATCAGCAGTTTGACCATCAGATGGTGGGAGCGTGGGGCTAATAGGTCGCGCCACCGTTCCAACTGCTCTGGAGCCACGGGTTCGGCAGGGTAGCCATGTTCCCGAAGCCAACGCACTTGCCACTCAATCCCTTCAGGTAAGCCCGAAAACTCCAGCACGATGTAGGGACGCACAGGGGCGCTTTTGGGATTTGACTGCCTCTGTTCTATG
>JBDNDR010000234.1:0-4006 GCA_046718995.1 Fimbriimonadales bacterium | reverse complement strand
CTCATCACCATGAGCGCCACACTCCCCAGCCCCAGCCATACCAGCTGGCGTATCATCAGGCTGGGTGCCCAGTGATGGGTTGCACTGTAGAGAGCGGCTAAGCCCACAGCCAGTAAGAGCACCACCGACAGGATGAGCCACCCGTCGAGCCGACTGAGTTTGGAGCCTTCTAAAATCCGCGTGCCCGCTTTCGCCAATCTGAGCAGATTCTACCTGAACCTGTGTGGGGTACCAGTTTCACGAGTACGCTTCAGTTCCCCACAGAAACTGTGCTATAATAGAGGGCGTAGAGAGGAGAAAAAGATATGAAGCGTGTCTGGATGTTGGGGTTGGTTTTCCTGCTTGGGCTAAGTGTACTTCCAGCTCAGGAGCAACCACTTATCAACTACGCAGCGGGTATCGGTGAAATGGAGCATGACGAAGACCCCGAAGGACGGGGTGATGGAGTAGCTGACGGGTTCTCATGGGGCGTTAGTCCTTCCTCAGAGGCATCGGTCTTCGTTCCCTCCAAAGACCTTACCGAATCGGTTTCGGGGTCGGGAAGCCAACGTATTAGTTTCTCTCGCAACAATTCTTCTGGGAATGCTACTGCGGGTATGACCTTGCTGTTGCGTTTTCCCTCATCGATGTATCCCCAGCCGGGTGAAACGGTGCGGATTAGCTTCTGGCTAAAAACCGCTAACTGGCAAAATGCACGCTACCGAGCGATAGCTGCAGATGCTAACGGAGGTAACTCTGCCATATTACTATCCAGCACAACCCCAATAAATGAGTGGACACGGTTTGAATACACTTACATTATCCGAAATGTCACTCCAAACGGACTGCGCCTTACGATTGAGTTTACTGCACTGACTGGATTATCTCAGGGTACCGCCTGGATTGATAATATAGAGGTATACGGTTCCAAGCGGTGGGAACCTCATGTGAACCGCTCGATGAAGTTGTTCACCTACTACCGAGATAACGCTGCCCTGGCAAATGGCGATTGGATCTATTACGCACGGAATTTTGACATGGTTGGTACCTTCAACTCCACTGTTGACCTGCGTCGAATGAAGGTCTACCATCCTGAGTTGCGTACCCTAACCTATTACATTGCGTTTTATAGCGTGGATACAGTGCCCTGGCCCGCTCGTGACCCGTTTGGTTATGCCTACTGCAACGCCAATCATCCTGACTGGTTCGCTATGAATGTTCTGGGGCAACGCGTGCGTCGTGCAGATCAGTACTTGATGGATGTGGGTGTTCCAGAGTGCGCAGATTGGGCAGTTAACAATATGCGTACCCGAGCGCAACGCGCTAACATGGGCTGGGATGGCATTCAATTAGATAGCTTGATTGATTTCACCAACGGGTTCAACCTTGCGCGCTATCCTACCCCAGCAAGTCGTATTGCAGCGACCAAGAAATACTTAATGAAAATCAATCAGGGACTGTCAGAGTATGGCACAGAAATTATTGCTAATGCCGCATCGGCTGCCTACACCCGCAACAATATTCATACCCTTTTGCTCAACGAAGGGTATCTACAGGGAATGCTCATTGAGCAAGCATTCACAAATATCTTCTCACTACCATCAGAATATCTGAGTGTCGGAGCATGGGAAGGTCAGCTGGTCACCTTAGCTTCCCATCCAGACAAGCTTAGAGTGGTCTACTCAGGATACTCCGCGAACCCTCAGCGTGCTCGTCCAATGAAGCTCTACGCCTTAGCCAGCTTCATGCTCATCTCGGGCGAGACTGCTTTTCTGTACTTGGATGTGCACTACTACGAGAACGGTGTCAACGGTCAGCGAGCGTGGCGTCCGGACGAGGATTTTGATGTACCGCTCGGACAGCCCACTGGTCCCTACGAAGTGTACTTCAGAAGCACTGATTACACGGGTGGCTTGTACTACCGCCCCTTTGAGAATGGTTTTGTTCTGGTCAATCCTACAGGTGCTACCCGCGTGGTAGTCCCCAGTCGCGTTGAGCCTCTCTGGAAGGACGGTGCAACCTTCACTTGGACTCTGGACGACACCTACTGGGAACTGGTGACCCAGACGACCTACCCTGCGGGCACGCGCATCAAACTCTATCCCAAGCAAGCACGCATTTTTATACGCCAGAACTCCGGTGCCCTGCGCGATTATCCCCCAGCGAATCGCCCACCGAAAGGCACTCCGCCACCCCTCAACCGAGATGGCGGTCTGAGACGCTAAACAAAGCTCTTGAATATCCTGAAAAACCCAGACGGCTAAACCCCCAGCTGTCTGGGTTTTGGTTATAATTATAGCAAGGAGGGTGCAACGATGCGTAAACTCATCACTTTCATCGGTACAGGAAACTATCAACCTACTCGCTACACCTGGCGCAATCAGCTATCCGAGCCGACGAAGTTTTTCCCTGTAGCACTCGTGGAGTGGCTCAACCCTGACCAGATTATCGTGATGCTCACTGAGGTCGCTGAACAGGGTCCCAATTGGAGTGAATGCCGTTCTAATCTTGACCCAAGTAAGACACGCCCCGTGCGCATCCCCGACGGCAAGGACGAAAACCAACTCTGGGAGATTTTTCGAATCATCACGGAACAGGTGGAACCGGGCGACGAGATTATTCTGGACATTACCCACGGCTTTCGCTCGCTTCCAGTGCTGGGTCTGCTTGCGCTCGCCTATCTGAGGCAGGTCAAGGGGGCACACATCCTCCATCTCCTCTACGGCGCCCACGAAGCCCGAGATGGGGAGCATACCCCCGTATTTGACCTCACCCCTTTTTTGAGTCTGCTGGACTGGCTGGGCGCAGTCAAGATGTTCATGGAGACGGGTAATGGGCATCCGCTCGCCGAACTCCTGAAGCGCACCCAGAATCAGGCGTGGATTAGCCAGAAAGCTGACGCCCCCCGCGAGCTGAAGTCTATGGGATCCGCTTTAGAGGAGGTTTCTGATGCACTACTTCTCAGTCGTGTCCCGCTGATAGACGACGCCGTAGAACGGTTCGCCACTGAGTTGAGCAGAGCGAAGCCCGAGATAGAGCAGTGGGCACCTCCTCTGGTGCCGATGCTGGAACAGATTGCCACCGCTCACTCTGCCTACCGTGAAGGCGACCACTTGGCTCAGGTTCGGCTGGCAGAGTGGTATCTGGAACACGGCCACCTTCTGCAGGCGGTGACCCTGATGCGCGAGTGGATTGTGAGCCAGCAGGTGCTCCTTATGGGGGACGACATCAGCAACAAAGACGCCCGCGACAACGCTGAAGCTTGGCTCAACAAGGCGCTCCACAAGGAGATACCTCACTCCGAGACGCCCCTTATACCCCTCTGGAGCAAAGCGGTCAACCTGCGCAACGACCTCGCCCACTGCGGATTTGGACGCGAGCAAGAACAGGTTCTTCAGCCCACCAGCATCAAACAGCAAACCAGCGAACTACTCAACCTCATTAGGAAGCATACTAGCCATGAGAATACTCATTAGCTTCATCGGACGAGGCAAGCCTATTGGAGATTCTTCCCGACCGGGCAAATATACCCACACCACCTATGACTTCAGTCGGCTATCGGGGGGTGGCACTTACAGCGCCTCCTTGGCTGGGATTGCTCTGCTACAGTACTTGGATAGTATCCACCATCCCCCCGACCGTTGGGTGGTTCTTGGGACTGCTCAATCAAGTTGGGACGCCCTGATAGAGAGCATTCCCGACGAACTGTGGGATGATCAACTGACAGACGTCGCCACCCAAATTGAAGCGGTCGTTCGGAATCCTGATGGCGCCACCATACCGCTCTCTCAACCTCTTTTGGATGAATGGTCATCCGCTCTCTCCAATCGGATGAACCGAGAGGTGGTGTGTCGTCTTATCGGTTATAACACTGAACGGGACGAACACATGGCGCTTTGGGACATTCTGCAGAGTCAAGTGCGCTCTAAGGATTCGGTCGTCTTGGATGTGAGCCACGGCTTCCGTCACTTGCCGATGCTGACAGCGTTTATGGTGGTACTGCTCGCCCAGATGCGTGAATTGACCG
>JBDNDR010000233.1:0-4012 GCA_046718995.1 Fimbriimonadales bacterium | reverse complement strand
AGTTGGATTTGCCCAGGAGGTCTGCGTGGGGATATGCCCGACGGCTTTGAAGACCGACTTCGCCAACTGCTTAAAGAGCTTCCCAAAGCCATCGATGATATCGAGGGCTTGCTCAGTAATAACCCCATCTGGCGTGAGCGCACCATCGGGGTCGGCGTGCTGAGCACGGAGGAGTGTTTTGCGCTGGGCGTGAGCGGTCCGAGTATCCGTGCGACCGGCTTAGCGTGGGATATTCGCAAGAGCAACCCCTACAGCGGGTACGAGCAGTTTGAGTTCAACATCCCCGTAGGCAAGCACGGCGATGTCTACGACCGCTACTTGGTGCGGATGGCGGAGATGCGCGAGAGCCTCAAAATCCTCCAGCAGGCGATTGATGGTCTGCCCGGCGGTCCCATCAACACCGACGACCTCAAAGTGGTACCCCCGCCCCGCGAGCAGATTGATACCTCTATGGAATCGCTCATCCACTGGTTCAAAATCCACACGGAGGGGTTCCGACCGCCTGTGGGTGAGGCGTATGTGCCCATCGAATCCCCGAAGGGCGAGCTGGGGTTCTACTTCGTGAGCGACGGCACGAATCGCCCCTACCGAATGCATACCCGTGCGCCCAGCTTCATGAACCTCCAAGCGCTGGAGAAGATGGCGGTCGGGCGACTGATTGCCGATATGGTCGCCCTGATTGGGAGCATCGACATCGTGCTGGGTGAGATAGACCGCTAAGTGGGCATTCGGCTCATAGGGTGCGCAAAGCGACTCGTGCGGGCGCACCATCGGCTCCAGCGAGTTTGAGGGGCATGCAGAGAAGCTCATATTCGCCTGGCTCTACATCGTGGAGGTTAAGCCCTTCTATGATGACCACACCTGCCCCGCACAGGGTCAGATGCACCTCCGGTTTGGGCGCGCCGAACCGCTCCACCGAAAGGTAGTCCAGCCCGACCACATCCACACAGTGCTTCACCAGCCACTCGCCCGCATCGGGTGTGAGCGCCACATAGTTCTCCACAAACTGCGTCTGGCTCCAGAGTACGCTATTGTCGGTGCGTATCAGCAGGCGGGTCGTGTTCGGAGGGATTTCAGCGCGCTCCAACGCCTGGGCGCTGATTTCGGGGTAGCCACGCAGGTCTGCCACCCAAGCGCGCCCGATGAGCCGGGAAAGGGGCACTTCGTCAAGCCGCTTGCCCGACTCGTTGAAGTGCCAGGGGGCGTCCACATGGGTGCCTGTGTGTGTGCCCATCTGTAGGCGCGAGAGGTTGCACACTTTGCCCTCAGCGATTCTCAGCATCGGTTCCAGCGCGAACTCCGCATCGCCTGGGTAGATGGGCATCGGCGTCTGCAATGGCAGGCTGATGTCTATAATCATCAGTTGGATTTTACCTGCTAAGGAGGGGTATAACCCTGCTGTGAACGAGTTTCTGCAGTATCAAGCACGAATGATGCGGCAGCTGTTGGGCTGGGCAGCGGTGAGTGCGGGGATTGGGGTCGGGCTGATGCAGAGCCAGCGTGCCCTCGTGTTCCATTTCGGCGGGATGACCCTCGCATGGGCGCTCATCAACGCGCTGATTGCCCTGTTCGCTCTGCGCGGGGTTCGACAGAAGGCAAGCCAGAACGCTGACGCCACGACCGTGCAGGGTTGGGTGCGCCACTTGCACAAACTCCTCTGGCTCAACTTCGGGCTGGATGTGTTATATATCGCCATCGGAGTGGGGCTGGTGCGTTGGGACACAAGCAACCCGATGCTGGTCGGTTTCGGCTGGGCGGTCATCGTTCAGGGAGCGTTCCTGCTCCTATTTGACGGCTGGCATGGGTGGCGGGTCGGTAAACGCTTCATAACCCAACCTTAACAGCAGAAATTGTATCCTTAGGTTGAGGTGCGCTATGAAAAGAGATGGCTTCACTCTCATTGAGCTGTTGGTGGTGATTGCGATTATCGCAATCTTAGCCGCAATCCTATTCCCCGTGTTCGCCCAAGCCCGCGAAAGTGCCCGGAGTTCCAGCTGTCTGAGCAATCTGCGTCAGTTTGCGTTGGCGACTCTGCAGTATGTCCAGGACTACGACGAGGTCTTCCCGCAAAGTGTGTACAGCTTGGATAACCGTATCCTGATGCCTGCGAGCAACGACCGTGTCTTTACCGTGTTTGACGCAATCTTGCCCTATATAAAGAACACCGACATCGTGCGGTGCCCCTCTAACCGTGAGGCGATGGACTGGGTATTCCTGATGAGCACCATCGGCTTGCGCACGGCGGGCAACTATCGCTACTCCTCCTATGCCTACAACTTCGCTCTCTTCCAAGACCCTGCGCTTCCGCCCGGACTGTTTGAGAACGACCCTGTGGTACCGATGGCCGCGCTTCAAGACCCCGTGCATACTGTGATGTTCTACGATTCGATCTACAAGCATCCGACCCTCTCGGCTGATGTGGAGCCGCGCGAGTGCCGACCGCTGTTCATCTTCCACTGGTCTACTTTTCCGGGTTCCCCACGCCACAAGAACGGGTTCAACATCAACTTTGCCGATGGTCATGCCCGATGGTATGCGCGCACGGGCACGATTCCCGGACGCTCCTTTGATGGCAACCGCGAGGTGAACACCTACAGCTTGCCCTGCGACCTTTCGGGTGTGCCCGGCGGCGTTGCCGATACCTAATCCTCAGAGCTCGCTCAGGTAGAATCGAGGCATGCCTGAGCGGGCTTTCCTACACGCTCCCGAATCGGTTTTAGAGGACTTCTTGAAGAAGCGTACCGAGCATTTAGCACTCTTGCCCGGCACGCCAATTGCCTCGTGGATGAGGGACTATACTGACTTGATCGATGGCGTCCTCATCCGCCTTTACGAGTGGGCATATCAGCAGGCGAGCGAAGAGCATCCCACCAACACGCCGAACCCGCTGGTGATTATCGCAACGGGGGGCTATGGACGACGCGAGCTGGCGCCCTTTTCCGACATTGACCTGACCTTCGTGCCCCTCAGCGACCACGACCCGTTCGTCGAGCGGATGGTGAAACATCTCTACCATGCGCTGATGGCGACCTTCTATACCGATACGCAACTCAAGGTGGGGTACGCCTATCGCCTCATAGAAGACTGTGAGGCGCTGGACGACAAGACTCGCACCGGTCTGCTGGATATGCGTCCGATTGTGGGCAACCCAGCGCTGGCAAAAGAGTTCGCCGAGGCGTTCTGGCGCAACTTAGACCCGACAGGCTTCGTGCTGAACCGCTATCAGGAGTACCAAGCACGCCGCGCCAAGCAGGGGGAAGGCATCTTACGAATGGAACCCCATCTCAAGGAAGGCATCGGGGGACTACGCGACCGCCATACGCTCAACTGGATGACCCAAGCGCGCTTCGGGGTGCCCCACGAGCAGGTCGCGACCACACTGGTAGCGGAGGGCATCCTGACCTCCACTGAGGCGGAGGCGATGGAGCAGGCGACCCAAACGCTCCAACGGTATCGCGCGCTACTCCACGCCCGCACAAACGCACCCCGCGACCACCTGACACTCGCCAGCCAAGAGCAGGTCGCTGAGTGGCTGGGAATCCCCCGCTCCGAGTTCGCCCGCCAGATTAGTGCGGCGTTCGATACCCACGCCCGATTGACCCAACGTGGGATTGAGCGTCTGGTGCGCGCGCCCCTCGTGCTGGGTATCGGGTTAGACAGCGTCAACTTGGAGATTGTGCCTGCCCCCGCCTTAGAGCGCGAGTCGCCCGAATGGTGCCTCTGGGTGTTCCAGATTGCCCAGAAGTACCACCTGAGCCTCAGCCCAGCGATCGAGGAGCGTATTGAGGCAGTTATCCAGCACGCGCCCAGCCCTGACCCTCATCAAGTGGGTATCTGCTTGAGCGAGATTCTCAGCCGTCCGGGCGAGGTCTATCGGGTGCTGTCCGCGATGGCACGGTTGGGCGTACTGGAGTGGGCACTGCCGAGCCTGCGCGGGATGCTACACCTGCCTGCTGGCGACCCTACCCACGAGTTTACGGTGGGCGAACACACCCTGCAGGCAATCCGCTTG
>JBDNDR010000232.1:0-4042 GCA_046718995.1 Fimbriimonadales bacterium | reverse complement strand
TTCAAGAGTGTTCGATCCGAACTGAGCAAGGCGTTTTTTAGCCTCTTGTGAACGAAGTCCCTCTGAACCCGTTTCCAACTGTTGGGCGACTTCTGCAGGCTGAAGGGCATGCCACGCGAGCATCTGCCCCTCCTGTAGAACGCTTTTGAGCATACAACCTCCCTGACAGAGTATACCTGCGGGGGAGCGAGGGGTCTTGTTGGCTTCACTCGTTCCGCTGGAGCGCAATAGTGATTAGCGCGCCCAGAAAGAAAAGTTGCGCCGAGAGGTAGACCCAAATCAGCAGTGCCACGACGGAACCCGCTGAGCCGTAGAGGGTCGCTAAGCCGCTGGTGCTGATGTACAGGCTAATCAGCGCTCGTGCGCCCATCCACAGCAGGGTATAGACGAACGCACCGACAAGCGCATGCCGATACCGTACTCGGACACCGGGAAGCCACCAGTAGAGGGTCGCCGTGCCGAGAGTCAGCAACAGCGGGGCGAGTGAGCGGTTCAATGCTAAGCCCAGCCAATAGAACCCAGGCACCTCCTGCCCCAGCCGCCGGTGGAGCGTTGCCAAGATGATGTCTAACACCACGCTGGCGACCAGCAGGAGGCTGAGGAACAATACGGCTCCTGCCCCGATGAGGCGAGTCGCCAGCCAGTGCTTGATTCCCACTTCGGAGTGGGGTGGTGCTTTCCAGAACTGGTCTAAGGAATCTTTGATGGCGTGGAGGAGTCCCGACGCGCCCCATAACGCCAGCAGCGCCCCGAAGAGGGTGGCACTGGCGCCAGAGCCTGTCAGCACGGTCTGGTTGATGAGCGTTTCGATGGCTCGGCTCGCTTGGTCGCCGACATTGGTGCGTACGGCGTTCAGGAGCTGTTCCACGACGCGCTCACTGCCCAGCAGTAGCCCTGCCAGACCCGCCAGCACAATGAGTAAGGGGGCGAGAGTGAGCATAGAGAAGAAAGCGACCGACGCTGCGTGGCGTGGGACGGCGTTTTCTGACCAGAGTTGCGCGACACGCAGAAGGAACTGAACGAGTGCCCAGCGTTGGAGACGCGCCCACATCATCCTAACGCCGTGCGCACACAAGGCTCCGACGATAGGTAGGGTGGCTCAAATGGTCAATCGCAACGCCTTTGCGTGAGCGGGCACTGTGAATAAAGTAGCCATCCCCGATGTAGATCCCGGTATGGTCTATCTCGCCGCCCTTGACTGCGAAGTAGAGGCGGTCGCCGGGACGCAACTCTTCAAAGCGTGTGATAGCGATTCCCTTGCGTGCCTGTTCGCGTGCGGTGCGCGGGAGCGAGACGCCCATCTGCTCGTAGATGAGTTTCACGAATCCCGAGCAGTCCATGCCTGTCTGGGGCGAGTTGCCACCCCATCGGTAGCGCACGCCTAAGTATTGGAGCGCCAAGCGCGTCACATGGTTGGGGTCTACCCCTTGAGGCAGCGTGTAGACCACATTGAACTCGGTGATTTGCACCCGCTGGCGTGGTACCCAACCGAGTGCCCCGTTCTGCATCAGGATTCCGCACCAGCCGCCGCGCTGGGTCTGCATCAGCAGGTAGTAATCTTGGGGCACCTGCCAATAGAGCGGCGCGTAGGGGTTCGGTGCGCGATGGATTCCGGTGCCTCGCGCAACGCGTATTAACCGCCCCAGATTGTGTTCTACATACTGGGGGGTTGTGTGCCCCCGGGCGCTATGGCTCCGTGTGGTCGCTCGGTTCTGTGGCATCTCAGGCAGATTGCGCCGTTACGACGGCACTGGTTCTCAGTCGGCTGACCCGATGGCGCTCGGCAATCAGGATACACCGCAGGGTTTCCAGCGCGCGGTTCAGGTCGTCGTTGATGATGAGATAGTCGTAGTGAGGGATATATTCCATCTCCTCACGGGCGTTTTGGAGCCGGAGTTGGATGGCTTCTTCATCATCGCGTCCGCGCTTGCGTAGTCGCTTTTCTAACTCTTCCAGTGAGGGGGGCGCGACGAAGATGAGGATGGCTTCGGGGTAGCGTTCACGCACCTGCATCGCGCCCTGTACATCGATGCGCAGGACGACATCGCGCCCTGCATCGCGCAGTTCCTCCATCTTCTGCAAGGGCGTGCCGTACCAGTTGCCATGCACTTCGGCGTACTCCAAGAAGGCACCCTGTTCAATCATGGCTTTGAACTCCTCTTCGGTGACGAAGTAGTAGTCCAGTCCGTGTCGTTCGGTGCGGGCTTGTGCGCGTGTGGTGTAGGTGACGAGCCGTCGCACATTCGGCGCGACCATCTGCCACTGGTCAATCAGCGTATCTTTGCCCACGCCTGCCGGTCCCGAAAGCACAATCAGCAAGCCGCGCGGGGGCGATCCAGGTTTTGCTATACCGTTCACTTCTCTACCTCCTGAGTGAGTTCAGATTGCCCGCAGCACCCTTACTGCAGGAAGACACCACCGTTTATTCCGCACTATCCGCACTGACAGCCGAAGTACCGACCTAAATTGTCGGCATGCGCTTGCGATAACATCAGGGCGGATGAACCCTGCGTTATCTTTCTGTAAGATTATACATCATTCGTGTATCGATTCCTGCTTAATGCCTGAGGTGGGGTAGGGCGCGGGCTAAATCGTGGAGCAGGTCGTCAGGATGCTCCAGTCCGATATAGATTCGGAACAGCCATGGCGCTTTGCCCTGGGTGTCTGGCTCACCTTGTTGCCATCCCAGCAGGAGGCTCTCATAGCCGCCCCAGCTGGGTCCGAATCGGAACAGGGTAAGCGCGTCGGTGAAGGCGTAGGCTTGTTCGGCGGTGATGGGATGGGTCTCGAAACTGAAGAGGCTGCCGTAGCCGCGCATCTGGCGCTGAGCCAGCGCGTGTTGGGGATGGGTTGGTAAGCCCGGATGGTTCACCTTCGCAATTTCGGGTCGCTCTGCCAGCCACCCGGCGACGGTCAGTCCTTGCTTTTGGGCACGTTCCATACGCAGGGGCAGGGTGCGAAGCCCCCGAATCAGGAGCCACGCTCCGAACGGCTCTAAGGTGCTTCCCAGCAGTTCGCGCGTTTTGGCGATTGCCTCCAGATGGTCGGCGCGACCTGCCACGACGCCTGCCACCAAGTCGCTATGCCCCGCCAGGTATTTGCTGGCGCTATGCAACACGAGGTCGACCCCCAGCGCGTGAGGGTTCTGGAACAGTGGGCTTGCCCAGCTGTTGTCGCAGAGGGTCAAGATACCGTGTTGGTGCGCCCAGTGCGCCACCGCCGCCAGATCTTGTAGGCGAAAATAGATACTGGAGGGGCTTTCCAGATAGACCATGCGCGTGTTCGGTCGGCGCGCCTGTTCAAACGCTTCCACCTGCTCGCCCGACACAAAATCCACGCTAATGCCGTACCGCTGGAGCCAGTTCGCCAGCAGTTCGCGTGTGGGGGGATAGACCGTCTCTACGCAAATCACATGGTCGCCCGAGTGGAGGAAGGTCAGAATCGCACTGCTGATGGCGCCCATGCCTGAGGCGAAGCAGAGGGCGCGTTCGGTGCCTTCCAGCACAGCCAGTTTCTTCTCAGCGAGTTCAAGGGTCGGATTGCCCACTCGCGAGTAGTGGTAGCGTTGACTACCGCCGTGGTCGTAGCGTTCGCGCAGGCTTTCGGCTTCAAAGAGGGAGGTCTGGAAGATGGGCGGCGCCACCGCTCCGAACGGGAACAGCTCCTCTTCGCCACAGCGTTGAAAGGCGGTCTCAAGGTGATGCTCGTCGTGCATACCTAAGAGGTTTCCTAAAGGGTGGGGGAGTTCCTGCTGTCGGGGAAGTGTCCCCCCTCTCCGTGTTGGGAAAGGGGGGCTTGGGGTAAGGAAGGAAAGGAATCAACAGCCACTTCCGAAGTTGAACAGCACAATCAGCAGGTCGGCGTCATCGACGATTCCATCGCTGTTCACATCCTCGTTGCCACCGCTGCCACCGAAGGCGAACAGCACGGCGAGTAGGTCAGCATCATCGACGCATCCATCGCCGTTCACATCACCCGGTACGGTGTCCAGCAGGACGCGCACATTGTCAATGTAGAGGATGGCGGGTCCACTTGCCGAGTT
>JBDNDR010000231.1:0-4043 GCA_046718995.1 Fimbriimonadales bacterium | reverse complement strand
AAGGCTACCAGCGCTACAACCCGATGCGCTACGAGTACACTTTCGGCACGATTCAGAAGTAGGGAACGACTGCGCCAACAGAAGAGGGACTGGGGGCGAGGTCAAAAAGCCCCCAACCATCACGCTGAATGAATGCAAAGAGGCTCAGATGCTTCATTGCGTTCAGCATGACACGCGTTGACCCATAGCATGACGAAGGGGGCTGAGGAGCGAGTGTACCGCTCTCTTTTTCTTTGAAACCCCGTAAAAATGATGTATAATAGTCAGGAGGAACCGAAATGAGAGTGTGGCTAATCAGCGCGTTAAGCGCGCTTCTACTTCTGGGCGTCCACGCCCAGCAGCGAGTTGTAATGATGCCCGATAGTACGAACAACCGACTTGTGCTTTTCAGCCCGGTGGATGGAAGTTTGATTAATCCTAATCTATTCGCTTTGGCAGGTAGTACGCCTTTGCACGCAATACAGATCGGGCGGGAGATTTGGGTCTCCGAACAGTTGGGCGACCGCATCTCACGCTGGTCGCTTTCGGGAACGCAACTGGGACAGATAGGACCTTCAGGACTGGACAATATTCGCGGAATGGCTCGTGTGGGCGACCGAGTCTATGTCACGAACTTCGGCATAGCCAATGGCGCTCCGGGCGCAGCGATTGTGATATTTTCTACTCAGGGGGACCCGCTCGGCTTCTTTTCTACGACTACGACTTCATCCAGTCCCTTTGCGATTTTAGACTATGAGGATTCTCTGTTGGTTGCTTCAGCGAATGCGAACGACGACATCCATCGCTACACTTACGCAGGCGCTTCGCTGGGGACTTTTTACAACAGTACGTCACTCAACTTCGCGGAGCAGATGGCTTACGCACAGGATGGCAACATCCTCGTCGCTGGCTTCTCCTCCAACAATGTCGTCAAACTGAATCGCACTACGGGAGCGGTCGTGGACTCGTTCCCTGCTGCGGGTGCGCGCGGCGTGTACCAGTTAGAGAATGGGAACATCCTCTGGACGAATAGCGCAGGCGCACACATCTTCGATGTTTCAACTCGCACCTCCACACTGATTTATAGTGGTGGGGGACGCTTCTTAGACCTCTTGGTAATTCCACCTCAGGGTGATGTGAACGCTGACGGTTGTGTGGATGACGCAGACTTGTTGGCGGTGTTGTTCGCCTTTGGAAGCGAGGGTACAGGACTACCTGAAGATATCAACGAAGATGGGGTAGTTGACGATGCCGACCTGCTGATTGTGCTGTTCAACTTCGGCACAGGGTGTTAAGGTGATTCTCTGCTTACCTCTTCTGTAGGGGCAAGCAGGTCTCATTTGGGGAGTTCAGGTAAGATACTCGCCGACCACTGTCTCGCTCTTGGTATAATCCCCTGCGTGGCGAAGCAGATTTTGTGTATCCCGAACTTTTCTGAAGGACGCAACGAGCCGACCATCCACCAGATTGCCGATGCCGTTCGTGCCGCGGGCGTCCGTGTCCACCACCTCTCGTGGGACGCAGACCACAACCGGATGGTGCTGGCGTTTTCTGGCAGTCCCCCTCAAGTAGCAAGGGCAGTGCTTCAGGCAGGGCGTGTGGCAGTGGAACGCATAGACCTACGCCATCATCAAGGCGCTCACCCACGAATTGGCGCGGTCGATGTGGTACCGTTCGTGCCGTTGGAGGGGATGGAGCGTGCGGAGGCGGTAGCGTTCTCGGTGCGGGTGGCACGCCGGTTCGCGCGGGAACTCAAAGTCCCTGTCTACCTCTATGAACACTCGGCGCGAGAGGGGCGCATCCGCGACCTACCCACTCTGCGCAAGGGCGGATTTGAAGCGTGGGTTGGCAAGCGTCTGGAAGGACTGCGCCGTCCCGATTTCGGACCGAGACGATTGCATCCCACGGCAGGCGCCACCGTGATGGGCGTGCGCGACCCACTGATTGCCTTCAACCTCAACCTGCGCGACCCCGAACCCGAACTGGCGAAGGAGATTGCCCGTCGGATCCGTGCCGAGCGTGAGACCCATCCCGCTCTGCAGGGTGTACGCGCGCTGGGGCTATGGCTTCCCACACGAGCGATTGCCCAAGTCTCGCTCAACATCACCCAGCCGCATCAAACAGACCTCTATCAAGTCGTGGCATATGTGCGTCAGCAGGCGCAGTTGCTCGGCACCGAGATTGCCCAGACCGAGCTGATAGGCGTGATGGGTCTGGAGAGTTGTGTGCGGGCGCTTGCCAGCGCGCTCTTGTGCCCCGACCTTCAGCCCGAACAGGTGGTCTAAAGCCCTACACGATTCGGCGTTCCACGATGGCGACGGGGTCGAAGGTACGCAATCGCCATCCGATGGTCACCAAAGCGAACGCCAGCACCATCAGCGGCACGGGCAGGGTGTAGCGATAGGCAATCGGGTCGAACGGCTCCAGATACAGCCCGCGTGGCTCCATAATGTTGACCTTCGCCCACATCAGCACCGCCATCGTCACCAGCACGCCCAGCACCCAGCCCGCCACGACCACCGTAATCGTTTCCAGCGAGACTCGCGCCAGCAGTTCGCGTCGCGTGTAGCCAATCGCCTGTAATAGCCCGAACTCGACGAGACGCTGTTGGAAATAGATGTTTGCCAAGAGTCCCGTCATCGTCGCGAGCATCAGCGAGACCACAATCACCACAATGCCTGTGATGAAGTAGAGGTTGCGGAACGCACGGTGAGTTTCCTCCTGCAGTTCGGCGTAGGTCCAGACACGGGCTTGCTCGCCGCGGAGGTTGTCACGAAGCCACTGGTCTAACTTGGGCTGTTGGCGTGGGTCTTGGGCGAAAATCAGCAGGTTGCGCGTGGGTGGGAAGAACTTGTCGCGGATGAACTCGTAGGAACCGATTGCCAGCCAGGTCTCACCCTTCAGCACGCCCACCACTTTGACGGGTACGGGAGCGTACTGGTCAGGAATAAGCGGCGACAGCACGATGTCCCCCAATCCCAGCTTCTTGTTGCGCAAGAGCGGTTCCGAGAGGGCGACCCCTGCTTCGCCAGGCTGTGGGAGCCGACCCTCGCCGAGCTGGAGTTGCGTGCGGTCAATCAGCGCCTGCATGTCTTCTTGGTGTAGACCGAAGATGACGAACGGCATCTTGCCCACGATGGTATCCGCATTCATGAAGCAGACCACCGTTTCGTAGGTCGCGCCCAGCAGTGGGGCGTTATCTACCCGTTCCCGCAGTTCTGGCTTGAGCTTGTCGGCGCCGCGGGGCGTGATGGCCGCAAAGTAGCGGTTGTAGTCGTAGATTTTGAGAATGGTGCGGTCGATCGAGTTGAGCAGGGCAACCACGCTGGCGATAGTGAGCACTGCCAGAGCCAACACCAGAGTCAACGGGAGGCTTCGCCCCGGATTGCGTACCAAGAAGAGCAACGGAGATAGCGGGTGCCGACGCGGCATAGCCTAAGGATACCCTATCAGGCGCGTTTTTTCGCCACCGCCACCAGACTCACTCCGAACGGTAGGCTCACCCGGCGGATGAGGCGCGCCTCCCAAGTTTGGAGCTGGGTGAGCCAGCGATTGAGCGCTGGAGAGACGGGCACGACGGTTGCGCTCGGCTGACCCTTGCGAAAGCGGTCTGCCCAACGGAAGAGCGCAATCGGCACGAAGAGCAGGCTCACCGAGTAAGAGAGTTTGAGCACCTCAAAACCCGTTTCTTGGAGCCGTGCCTTTAGACCGCGCGCGGTGTAGCGTCGGTAATGATGTAGGGCGACATCGTGGCGGCTCCAGAGCCACCCATAGGCGGGTACGGTGGCGATGAGGATGCCTTCGGGGCGGAGCGTGCGTCTTATCTCTTGCAGGGCAGGGCGGTCGTCGGGCAGATGCTCCAGCACATCCAACGCGGTGATGAGATGGAAACGCTCTGAATGGAAGGGAAGCGCCTCTAATCGTGCTTGAATGAGTGGGAAGTCGCCCCGCCGACGCGCCAGCATAAGTGCCTGCCGCTCCAAATCGACTCCCACCACCGAACCCAGCCTCTGCAAATCACAGAGCATCGCTCCCGTGCCACAGCCTGCGTCCAGTATCTGATG
>JBDNDR010000230.1:0-4052 GCA_046718995.1 Fimbriimonadales bacterium | reverse complement strand
TCAGGAACGGCGTAGCTGAGCGTGCGATAGCCCAGCTCGCCGCCTGCAAAGACCAAAACTTCGGCAGTGTTCACATCGGCGCTGGCATCATCGGGATAAACATCAACGCAGGGATGCGCTCCAACAGGCGGAGCGGTTCAGGTGGCGCTAAGTTGGTGATGCGTTTGGGGTCGATTTGAGCGGCACGCCGAATCGCCTGGTCTGCCTCACGCGACTTGCCAAGCTCCTCGTAGATGTAGGAAGCGCAGAACTGTGCCCATGCGGTATCGCGTGCTATACTGAGCGCCTTGTTTAGGGCTTCCTCCGCCTTCGATGCCAGTTCGGGGGCTGGGCGCACGCCATCGCGCTTGGCGATGTAGATTTCAAAGGCGTAGCTGAGCGCAATTCCCATCTGAGCCTGTGCGTAGTTCGGGTTCGCTTGGATTGCCACCTCGCACCATTCCCGTCCGATGGGGATGAGGTCTTCGTCGCCGGGCTTCAGTCCGTCCGACAGGTTGAGCAATCCACGCAGAGTATAAGCAGGGGCGTTGAGCGGGTCTAACTCTACGGCGCGCCAGAAGGCGTCTTTCGCACGGTCCAGTTCTCGGTTGAGCGTGAGTGCCCAATACCGAGCGAAGGCGGTTTCGGGGCTGTTGTCGCTGAGCGCTTGAGCCTGAGTTGTGAGCCGAGCCACCGTGCTGGAGCGTAGGTCGCCCATCGCCATATTCGTGCGGGCGTTCAGGAGCCACTTGGAGTTCTTGTCGAGCTTCTCGGCTTGGGCGAACGCATTCTCTTGCTCGCGCTCGTCGTTGAGCAAGAGTCCTGCGGTCAGTCCGCGGATGGCGTAAGTGTAATCATCGGCGGCTTGCCGTCGGATGGCGGAGTTGGTAATCACAATCACATCGCGCGCACGCCCTGCCATCAGGTAGGCATAGGCAAGCAGGTTCAGATAGCGGGTGTTGCGCTCGTCGCGCTGGGTCAGGTTCAGCAGGTCGTTGATTGCCGAAGCGGCGTTGCCCTCGCGGAGGGTGAGCAGTGCCCGCTGGGCAATAGCGTCGGGGTCAGTGCTGTCGGCGACCGCTTTGAGGCGCATCTGATTGATTTTATGTTGCGCATCGATGGCGTTGCGCACCAGCTCGCGGTCATTTCGGGCAGTACGGGCACGGCGCAGGTTCGTGGCGACGCGAAACTCTTGGGTCTCTATCTGGTCGGGGAACAGGCGAATCAAATCGTCCACCGCCGAATCGGCTTCCTGCACGCGTCCCAATCGCAGATAGGCTTGAATGAGCAGGACGCGCGCCTCACGGTTCGCCGAGTCGGCTTTGAGCGCAACCCGTGCTGAGCGGACTGCATCCTCGAACTTGCCCTCTACGAACGCTTCCCGCGCCTGCTGAAAATGGAACGCGCTCCCCTTGTCCACTCCATTATCTACGACTACTTTAATCTCTTTAGAGACGGACTGCCCTCCCTCCAAGTTTGCCACGACCCGCAAAGTGCGCTGACCTTCGGTGTCTTCAATGGTGTCCCACTCAAATTCGTAGGGCGTGCTTTCATCCACCTCGCGGAGTGAGCCGTCCACAAAAAACTCTACGCGCTGAACCAGTCGCTCGCTCTGCACGCGCGCCACCAGTTTGACCGTACCTTCCACTTTGGCGCCCTCTTCCAGGTTGAGGGTGAGGGTCGCTGAAGCGCGCTCTTGGGCGCAGGCAAGGCTCAGCAGTCCCAATAAAAGCCATGCGGTCAGTTTCACTCTCATAACGGGATTAGAGTTCGCTGGGACGAGAATGTTTCCTGCAAAGCGGGCAACCCGTTCGGCTTGGGTACAATTGAGGTGTCATGGTAGCCGATTACGCGCCCTTATTGCTTCTTTTCGCCATCGCCATCGTGATAGCGGCGGTGATGGTGGGCGGTTCGTGGCTGTTGGGACCACGCCGACCCAGCCCGGCGAAGCAATCGCCTTATGAGTGTGGCATCACGCCAGTCGGAAGCGCCCGCGAGCGGTTCCCCATCCATTTCTATCTGACCGCGATGCTCTTCATCATCTTCGATGTGGAGGTGGCGTTCCTCTACCCCTTCTTTGTCATCCTGCGCGAGTTGCCCGCTGAGGTGCGCACCTTCGCACTGGGTATCGTCGGGGTGTTCACGCTGCTACTTATCGTCGGGTTCCTCTACGAGTGGAAGAAGGGCGCGTTGGACTGGGAAGACCCCGTAGAACGGCGACGGCTCAAACCCACCGCCGAGCCGACCCCGCAACCTGCCCTGCAACCGGTGTCAGGAGAGCAATGATGGAAACCACCCGACTGGAAATAGAGAAGATTCGTGCCCGCTATCCCGAAGCGATTGAAGATATCTACGAGTTTCGGGGCGACACATGGATTTATGTGCGCAAGGAGGACCTTCTGCCCGTGTGCCAGCTCCTGCGCGACGACCCCGAACTGGCGTACCTCTACATCAGCGATGTGATGGGGCTGGACTGGCTCCCTCAGTGGCAGGCAGGCGAGCGCCCCAAGCGATTTGAGGTGGTGTATAACCTCTACTCGCCCGTGACTTTCCAACGAATCTTCCTCAAGGTGCGTGTAGACGAGGGAGAGAGCGTGCCCTCCGTGACGCCGATATGGGAAGGAGCGAACTATCCTGAGCGCGAGGTCTACGATATGTTCGGGATTCCGTTTGAGGGGCATCCCAACCTCAAGCGTATCCTGATGCCCGATGATTGGGTCGGGCATCCCCTGCGTAAGGACTTTCCGCTGGGCGGCGAGCCAATCCCCTTCGCCCAAGACACTTGGGGACCCTCCATCGAGGATAAGACCAAACCGCACGCCGGCGAGTCGTTTGAAGGTCTCACAGGCACCGAACCTGTAAGCGGACGCTGAACACGCCCATCGGGCGCCGCAGAATATCTATGGGACGCCGCTGAGCAGGTTTGGTATAATATCCACATCCACTGCATAGAGGCAGTCCGCTCAGAGTTGAGCAAAAGGCTGGAGGAACAGAGCATGCTTACTGTAGACTTTGGAACCACACCTACCAACCAGAGAGAAATAGATTACCTTTTAGGACAAGCTCGACCATTACACCACAATCTCTCAACCGCAACCCTGATTGAGCAGGCTATCCTGCGCGGAGAAGGACAGCTGACCTCCTCAGGCGCCCTGGTCGTCCGTACCGGGCAGTATACAGGACGCTCCCCCAAAGATAAGTTTGTTGTACGGCGCTCCGAGTACGATTCGCTGATCGATTGGGGCAGTGTGAACCAGGTGATGGATGCCGAACAGTTTGAGCGCTTGTTGGCGCGCGTAACGGCTTATTTGGCGAACCGTCCCCTGTTTGTACAAGACTGCTTTGCAGGTGCCGACCCGCGCTATCGGCTCGCAGTGCGCGTCATTACCGAGTATGCTTGGCACAACCTGTTCGCACGCCAGCTCTTTATTCGCCCCAGTCGCGAGGAGCTCATCGATTTCGAACCGACCTTCACCGTGCTTTCGGCGCCGGGCTTCAAAACCGACCCCGCAGTCGACGGTACACGCAGTGAAGTCATCATAGCGATTGATTTCGTGCGTCGCTTGGTGTTGATTGCTGGCACGGCTTACGCTGGGGAGATTAAGAAGTCTATCTTTACGGTGATGAACTTCCTCCTGCCTCTGCAGGGGGTGTTCCCGATGCACTGTTCGGCGAATGTAGGGGCTGAGGGCGATGTTGCGCTCTTCTTCGGCTTGAGCGGCACAGGGAAGACCTCGCTTTCCGCCGACCCTGAGCGTCGGCTCATCGGCGATGACGAACATGGCTGGAGCGACGACGGCGTGTTCAACTTCGAGGGGGGCTGTTATGCGAAGTGCATCAACCTCTCCCGCGAGAATGAACCTCAGATTTATGATGCGATACGGTTCGGGGGTGTCGTGGAAAATGTGGTAGTCAACCCTGACACGCGCGAACCCGATTACACCGATAGCTCCATCACCGAAAACACCCGCGCCGCTTATCCGCTGGAGTTTATCGAGGGGGCGGTCATCCCCAGCGTTGGGGGGCACCCGAACCATATCTTCTTCTTGACGGCAGATGCGTTCGGAGTGCTA
>JBDNDR010000023.1:0-12254 GCA_046718995.1 Fimbriimonadales bacterium | reverse complement strand
CGCACAAGCGGATGCGCTGACGCGCCTCCAGCAAGGCAGTAGCCAATCGCTCTACTTCCTCTTCAGGACGCCGTATCAGATAGAGCGCGAGACGCTGGGCAGAACGCGGCCCAACACTCGGCAACCGCTCTAACTGAGCAATCAACTGACGCAGGGTCGGTGGAAACAGCATCGTCTAAAACGGGAAGCCCATGTTGCCTAAGCCGCCAGTGAGTTGCTCCATCCGCTCGGCACGCACCGACTCCGCTTGACTTTGGGCTTCGCGAATCGCGCTCACGATAAGGTCTTGAAGCATTTCGGGGTCATCGGGGTCAATGGCTTCCGGTGCAATCTCCAACCCCACGAGCAAGCCCTTACCGTTCACCGTTGCTTTGACGACCCCACCCCCCGAACTGGCTTGCACTTGGAGCTGTTCCATCTCCTCCTCAAAGCGCTGGGCATCTTCCATCATCTTCTGCGCCTGCTGCATCAACTGGCGCATCTGTCCACCCGGAATCTTTGGCATTTTCATCGCTAAGCCTCCGCTTCAATTGTACCCGTTAGCGCATCGGTATAATTGGGCATTATGCGATGGTGGATTGGGTTGCTTGTGGCGATCCTGCTGGCAGGTTGTGCCAAGAAAGAGACCGCCTCACCGGAGCGCGCTTTGTACGAGCAAGCCAAAGAGCGTCTCAGCGCTGGAGACTATGATGAGGCGAACCGGTTGCTCAAACAGTTTATTGACCAGTCGCCCCACCTGCTTACGGCACTGCGCGATTCCTACCTCGCTTATACAAGAACGCCCAACTACCCGCCCCAACATGCCTACGAACTGCTCGTCGCCTATGAGCCGAGAAGTAAGGAGTTCACCGTTGAGGTCGACCGCGCCTCCTACTATCAGGTGCTGGGCACTTTGGCGTTCCTTTCTGGTAAGAACCGTGAGGCAGACCGATGGTTCCGAATCGCCGTGGAGACTGACCCCCAGAACCATATCGCACTCAACGACTATGCCTATATGCTGGCGGAGGAGGGGCGCGACCTGGAACGCGCGTTAAAGATGGCGCAGAAAGCGGTCGCTATCAAGTCGGGGCAGGGCGCTTACTATGACACACTGGGCTGGGTGCTGTATAAACTGGGTCGCTACGAGGAAGCCCTTCGGGAACTGCGTATCGCCGTGCAGACCGCGCCCGAAACTGCCGAACTGCGCTATCACCTCGCCGCTACTTACGCTAAGCTGGGACGCACCCAAGATGCCCTCGTGGAACTGGAGAAGTCGCTCGCTCTCAAACCCAACTACGAACCTGCCTACCAGCTGCAACAGACGCTCAAAGGGAAGCGGTAGGACTTGCCAACCGCGTGGCGAACCCAATCGGCGATGAACGAGATCACTGCAGAGTTCACCCAGCCAGAATGGAACAGCCTTCCTGAGGAACCCCTGAGGGTTATCCCGGTGGCGCGGTTGGTGGTGCGCTCAGAAATCGGGCTGGTACGCGAGAACAACGAGGACAAATTTGACTTCTATGAACCCGATGAACCCGAACTGTTAGCCAGTCGGGGCAAAGCCTATGTCGTCTGCGATGGCATGGGTGGGCACAATGCGGGTCAAATCGCCAGCGAATTGGCATGTAAACAGTTTCTCTACGCATATTACCATCTGGGGGGTACCGCGCCGGAAGCGGGTGAGCGCGCGCTCCTGCAGGCACATCAGTACATCGCAGATATGGCACGCAAAATCCCCTCCCGCAAAGATATGGGCACGACCCTCACCGCCCTGATACTGCGCCAAGAGGAGGGGATGTTAGTCCATGTGGGCGATAGCCGATGCTACCGGTTCCGCAACCAAGAGCTCCAGCAACTCTCCCATGACCATACGCTCGTCGCTCAGTGGGTGGAGCAGGGAATCCTGACGCCCGACCTGGCACGCAACCATCCCTATAAAAATGTGATTCGTCAGGCGGTGGGGATTGTGAGTGAGGATGAACCTTTGCGACCCGATGTGGAGGTGTTTCCCATCCAAGTGGGCGACCTGTTTCTGCTCTGTTCCGACGGGCTGACCGATATGGTGGACGACCAAGAGATTGCCGAGACTCTGGCGAGTTTGCCTCCCTCACGGGCGTGCTGGCGTCTGGTAGACCGTGCGCTGGCGCAAGGTGGGCACGATAATATCACGGTGATGCTGGTGCAGGTGGTGGGGCTACAGGCGGTCGGTGAGTCGTCCTGAACACCTCAGGTACAATTGCGCCGATGAGTTCCCACTGGATGCATCGGGAAATCCAGGAGCAGCCGGCGGTTCTGGAGCGGATTGCCTTAGAGGAATGGGGAGCAGTACGCACCCTTGCCCAGCAAATCCGTCAGCGCGAGGTTCGCTACATCGTCTTAGCGGCGCGGGGCACTTCGGACAACGCCGCCCAGTACTTCAAGTACCTGTTTGAGATCGAGAACGGTATCCCATGCGGGCTGGCGGCGCCCTCGGTGGTGACGCTCTATCGGGCACCGTTGAACTTGAGGGACTGCTTGGTGGTCGGTATCTCCCAATCAGGTGAGGCGCCCGATGTGATTGAGTACCTCTCCAGTGCGCGTGCCAGTGGCGCGATGACAGTCGCCATCTCCAATAATCCCGCCTCGCCCCTTGCGCAAGTCGCCGAGTTCCACCTCTTCATCCGCGCTGGCACCGAGCAGAGTGTCGCCGCCACGAAGACCTACACCGGGACACTGGGGCTTATCTATCTGCTTTCGGAGGCGCTCAAGGGAACCCCCGACGCTGTCCAACGCCTTATCCAGACCGCTGAACAGGTCAAGCGGGTCTTGGAACTGAATAGCACCTTCAGCCAGGTGGTCGACCGGTACCGCTATGTGCGCGAGTGTGTCTCGCTGGCGCGTGGGATGAATCAGTGTACCGCCCAAGAGACCGCCCTCAAACTGATCGAGACCTGCTATGTGATGTGTAAAGCCTATTCGGTGGCGGACTTTATGCACGGTCCGTTTGCGCTGGTGGAGCCGGGCTTTCCGTGCCTGCTGTTTGCCCCCGACGGTGCAACTTTCCCGACGGTGTTGGAAAGTGCGCTCAAGTTGCGTGAGGGCGGGGCAGAGACGATCACCTTCGCCCACCACCCAGAAATCCTCCAGCTGGCGCGCACCCCGATCGAGGTGCCGATTGAAGTGCCAGAGAGCGTCTCGCCGATTGTGTACGCCGTGTTGGGTCAGATGTTCGCCTACCACTTGGCGGTGGCGCGTGACCTGAACCCTGACCAGCCGCGCGGACTTCAGAAGGTGACCCGCACCCGATGATGCACATCCTGAGGACGATTGCCGAAGTTCGTGAGTGGGTCGCTCAGCAGAGGCGTGCCGGGCGCGCTATCCACTTTGTGCCGACGATGGGCTACTTCCACGAGGGGCACCTGAGCCTGATGCGCCGCGCCCGCGAAGAGGGCGGCGCCGTGATTGTGAGCCTTTTCGTGAACCCCCTCCAGTTCGCTCCCAACGAGGACTTGGCGCGCTATCCACGCGACTTTGAACGCGACCGCCAACTCGCCGAATCGGTCGGGGTGGAGGCGTTGTTCTTCCCCGAAGTGAGCGAGATGTATCCCGAAGGGTATCAGACGGTGGTGCGTGTGCCTAAGCTCTCGGCTCCGTTGTGTGGACGCTCGCGCCCGACCCACTTTGACGGCGTGGCGACCGTCGTGATGAAGCTGTTCCACATCGTCACGCCCGACCGTGCCTACTTCGGGCAGAAAGATTATCAGCAACTCCGCATCATCCAGCAGATGGTGCTGGACATGAACCTGCCCATCACGATTGTGCCGTGCCCGATTGTGCGTGAGCCGGATGGGTTGGCGATGTCCTCGCGGAATGTCTATCTCACTGACGAAGAGCGTCAGCGTGCCACTATCTTGTACCAGAGCCTGTGCTGGGCGGAGGCACAAGTCCGTGCCGGTGAACGCGATGCCCATGCCCTGCGTGAGGGGGTCACCCAGAGGATTGCCAGTGAGCCGCTCGCACGCATCGACTATGTGGAGGTCGTGGACGCCCAGACTCTGGAGCCAGTGGAGCGCATCGAGAAGCCGACGCTAATTGCGGTGGCGGTCTTCTTCGGCAAGGCGCGCCTGATAGACAACATGGTGGTCAGCCTATGAGCCAGTTCGTGCCGACCTTCGGCATCGAGGAGGAGCTGTTCCTCACCGAGCCGACCCGTCCCCACTTGAGCGCCTTGTACTACATGGCACGGCTGCTGTGGCGCAATCCCCGCTATTACTATAAGCATTCCGCCACGAACTTCGCTCGCGGGCGCGATGTGCGTTCGGGGCTGATGAGCACGGTGGAGATTGCCACCCGCCCCCACACCGACCCCGATGCGCTGATAGCGGAGCTGCGCCTGCGCCGTCAGGAGCTTGCCAGCGTGGTGGATGCGGCTTATATCGTCCCGATAGGGCACCTGTTTGACTGCGACGCACCCACCAACACGGGCGGTCTACACCTCCATATTGGGGTTCCTGCCCCCTACCAAGAGCGTGTCTATGCCAATCTCGCCCACTTTTTGCCCTTGCTCAGCTTGTTGACGGTCAGCAGTCCGTATGTGAATGGGCGTTATTTCGGTCCCTCGTACCGAATGGCGCGCTCGTTTGCGATTGGTGCCCTCCGTGAAGACCCCTACTATCGGTTCCAAGACCTGATTCTCTCTAGGCGGCTCGGCACCATCGAGATTCGCCTGTTAGACCCTGTTTGGGACTTGGAGCGCGTGCGGTGGCTGGTGCGAGCGGTTTCGGCGATTGTCCAGCTTCCCGATGCCTACCCATTAGACCGGGAGCAGTATGCGGTTCTGCGCCAGCAGGCATGCGAGCGGGGTTTCACACCCGATTTGCAGGCACGCTACTGGGAACTCGCGCGCTGGATTTCGGTACCCGAGTCGTTATTCCAGCGCACAGTGTCTGACCAGCTTGCCGAGTGGATGGCACAGTACGGCTTACTGCACACCTACGCCAGCTTAGACCGAGCCTATCGCACGGGGCACTGGCAGGTGGTGGAGCCGCGCCCTGTGAGTTCCCGTCCCTATCGTGCGGTGTTGGGCGTGTTGGGTTACTATCTGCCCCGACTGCCCTACACGGCTTACAAGGCGTGGGTCGAGTGGAAAAAGCCTGCCCGCTCTCCCGAGTCGCCCGATTTGGCACCTGCGCCGTAGCCGCGCGTGTGAAAAACCCTTGTGCACCCCGCTCTTTCGGTTGGGCTATTGGAGATGGTCGCTCGATTTCGTGACCACTGATTATAATTGCAGAGCCTATTCAGGTAAGTTAATTCGGCATATACTTGCTGAAGGGTGAATTCGATGAGCGACAAGGAGCTAATTGCCAGCTACTACCAGTGCCACGACGAGGCGTTGGACACGCTATGGCATCGCCACTATGCCCGTCTGAAACAGTTCTTTTACACTCGGAACCTATCGGAAGCAGAGGCGGAAGATAGCGTGCAAGAGCTGTTCGTGCGCGTGATGGAAACCAAGCACGGCAGCCGAGCAGGCGCCTACGACCCCCAACGAGCTGCCTCCGTCAAGACTTGGCTGTATCATACCGCCAAGAACTTAGCAACGGATAGATTGCGTAAAAAGGGACGAGAGACCACTTTCAGCTACTTCGATGTGGAAGATGACGAAGGCGAGGTAGAGCCGTTTGAGGAGATGCTCCCTGCCGGTGAACCCACCCCAGAGGAGCAACTGATGGCGAGCGAGTGGTGCGAGGCTGTCCACGAGTGTATGCAGAACCTACCCGACCGAGAGCGCATGGCGATGGCACTCTGGTTGGAGACCGACGGCGAGATGAAACTCAAAGACTTAGCAGGCATTCTGGAAGTATCCGAGCCGACTGCCCATCGGGTGTTGAAAAAGGCGTTCCAGCTAATGAAAGAGTGTTTAGAGTGCAAGGGGCTGAGTGGGTGAAAGAAAATGAATTCATCGGCGTATAAGAGTGTGAGGGTCTATAGGAGGCGATGACGATGACCGAACGCGAACTGATGCGTCTACTGAAAGCCGTCCACGAGTTGGACATCCAAGAGCGGGAACGGCGCTACGCCGAAGAGCGCGCCCACTGCCTCCTGCCCACTCGTGTCCGAACAGCTCTGCTCCGGGAGGACTGGACAGAAGCGGAACGGGAGCACCTCCGCACCTGCACTTTCTGTCAAGCGATGCGGGATAAACTCCAACCGCGGCTGTGGTTCCCGTCCCTGTGGCAACTTGTTCTGTATCGTCTTGGGCGGCTTACTGGGGACGAGGCAGAAGCCGTCGCTCGTCATCTGGAGCGGGATCGGTGTCGGCGCAGTTTGGAACGCTTGCGCCAGATCGAAGCCGTTCAGGGCACGATTGCCGCTCTGCTACAGCCCATCGCCCTCCCTAAGTCCCAGATGGCACACGCCCACACAACGGAACCGCTGAACAAGACCCTCACCGCCCCCGACCAGCGCTTCGAGGCGCAACTTGTTGAAGATGATGACCAAATCGTGCTGGAAGTGCGTACGAAACTGCCCGAGCTGAACTATCAGCTGTTTGGCTACGCCCTCACCGATACGGAGGGGCACGAGGCGGTAACGGGCTTTCTTGTGCTACGCCCCGATGTGAACGACTGGTATGCAGGCACGGTCAACTTCCAGCGGGAGGCGTTGGCAGAGACGCTCAAGGGGCAGTGCCGTGAGGTCGTGGTCAACTGGGTAGAGCCAAGCCTGCTGACCCCAACGGAACAGGAGGCACTGCTCGCCTCGTTAGAACGCGACTGGGACGATGAGGAGGCGCGCTCGGCGTGGCAGGCATGGGTGGAGAAGGCACTCCAAGACGAGAATCTGCCCGACGAGGCACGCCAACTACTTCAGCAGGTGCATGCCCGATTGGGTGAATAGGGCACGGGTGGCTCCCTACTCAGCACTCCAAACAGCGCAAGGAGGTTCAAGAGGATGCACGAATTATGTGAAGCGTTAGCAGTGGGCACTCGGCATCAGCAGAGGCACGCTTGGCAGAGGCTCACCGCCGAAAACTTCCTATGGCGCCGCTGCCGCGAGGCAGTACGCGACCGCACACAGCTCCCTCAGCTCATTCAGGACTATGAGCATCTGAGCCAATCTTCCGCGTTGGAGGGAGTCAAACGGCTCTATCCCAACGATGAGGCGGAGGCGGAACGGTTGGTCGCCCATGCGCGTCGTGTGGTGGCAAGTGCGGTCGTCGCCACGCTCGCTTTGCATCCTGCAAGCGTTGAGCATTTGGAGTCTGAGCTTCTGGGTTGGGTGTTTCGGGCGATTGCGCTGGAAGACACTCCTCCCCCGCCCCTGCGAGTGCCCTCCTGCTTCGTGGGCGACGATGCGGTCACCCTTGTGACACGGTGCTTTGAGGCGTTGGCACCTTACCGCACGACAGGCTGGGAGATGGGGTTTGCACGCGCGTCGACTCTGATGTTGCTGAACGCCCATCAGCCCACAAGGCGGCTTGGCAATGTGCCCTTGCTCCTGGTGCAGAATGGGGAAGGACGGGTGGCGCATCTGGCGATGGAACTGCTCCCGAACGGCTATGGCGATTGGTTCGCATCGCCTGCTATGTTCTGCTCCTTCGGGGCGAGTTGGCGTCGGGCAATCGAGCAGGTACGCCCGCGCGTCGCTCTGCCCGAGGGTACCGATGTGTTATGGGAGCTCGTGGGTGATGTGTCGCAGGTAGATGGCGCCTCGGCGCAAGCGGCGTTCCAAGTGGTGCTGACCCTGCTGGGCAATCAACACCTCTACGACACCGGCTGTGCTATCAGTGCCACCGTAGACGCTGAGGGCAAGCTGGGACGGGTGGAAGGCATCGTCGGGGAACACGGCACCGCAGGACCGAAGTTGCTGGCGTGCAAAGAAGCCCGTCTAAAACGGGTCATTATCTCTGCGGAAGACTTCAGAGCCTTGTCGCCCCAAGTGCGCGACTCGCTCCGAGCCGAGCCGTTTCCCCTGAAAGTGCTGAGTGCCGAAACCATCGAGAAGGCGCTGGAGTACGCTTCGGGCGTGGCGACGGGGCTTCAGGACTATTTTGAGCAGGTCATCGCCCTGCCCGACCGTGAAGAGACCCTACCCGCCTATATGGGTGGGCGCAAGCGCACCGAACTCTATGTGGAACCCGATGTGTTCAAGTGGGAACGCAAGGCAAATCTCGAGAGACTCCTGGTACACAGCTCAAGCGATTGGACGCTGGAGTGGTTCAGTGATAGAAGAGCGGATCGCTATGGCGAAGATTACACCGAAAGGCGCGCGGCGTGGGCAGTGGAGCGTCAGCGTCTGGTTCAGGGCGAGGTGCGCCGTGCAGTCATCTTGGCTCCGCCGGGTCAGGGGAAGTCGCTCTTTGCGGAATGGGAAGCAGGCAGGCTGGCAAGCGAAGCGCGCCAGCGCTTGGCAACCGAACAGGCAAGCGTAGACGACCTGCCCTTGCCGATTCTGGTTCGGCTGGATGCGCTGGCGAATTTTGGGATACGCCCCGGCGAACCCCCCGAGCAGGCTTTGCGCCGTGCATTCGCCAACGCCCTGCGCGAACAGAGTTACCCCGAAACCGTGTGCCACTACCTCGCTGAACACGCCCACGAGGAACGCGCATGGCTCTTTTTGGACGCACTGGACGAAGTGGATGAGGACGCCCACGAAACGCTGGACAAGTTCTTCAATGTGATGGCGAACTGGCAGTGCCGTCTGATTCTACTCTCGCGTCCGTATGGTTACGAGGGGTGGCGCCTGCCGTTTGATGGAGTGGAATACCGTTTGGCACCCTTTGATACTCAGCAAGTGAACCAGTTCGTGGAGCGATGGTTCCGCTCATCCGAGCAGAACCCGGTTCAGCCGCTAATTGAACACAGTCCTTCCGTTCAGCAGGTCAGCCAGAGTCCGTTTTTGTTGACGCTTCTGTGTGCGGTGTCGGAACAGGAGGTGATTCCCGACACCATCACGCGCACCGAGCTTTACGACCGTGCGTTGCGTCTTGCGTTGGGCGGGGAGCGTCGCGCGGTGGTGTGGTTGCCGATGTTGCGCGAGTTGGCGTGGCGAATGGTCTCTCACGACCCGCGCCGCCCTCACATCATGACCGAGCAACTCCTGGAACTGTTGAAGACGAGCGAGAACCGCCCCCCTGTGTCAAGAGGCGCAAGCGACCTGTCGCCGATGGAAAAGGCGCATTGGCTGTTGGAAGAGCTCTGCCGAAAGCGATTGCTCAGTCCGATACTCGCCCATCGCGCCTATGTGTTCCCCCATCGCTCTATCGCCGAGTTCTTGGCAGGTTGGTACCTCGCAGAGTTGGTCAACAGAACAGAAGAGGGAGATGGGTGGAATACGGCTCACCTACCTGTTAAGGGCAAAGCCGACGCCGTCAAGGTCAGCGATTGGATAGACAAGAAGGCGTGGCTCCCAGAGTGGCAGGAGGTCGTGGTCTTTTTCGCTGGCAAGTTGGATGACCCCGCACCGTTGTTGGAACTGCTGGCAGACGAGGCGAGGGACGACTATTCGCGTCACCGTCTCATTCTGGCAGCGCAGTGCCTCTCTGAGGTTCACACAAAAAGTGCTCAGTCGCGCCTCAATGAACTTTCCCGATATATTATTGGCATTTTATTTGAAATATGGTGTACTTACTACATAGTTGATGATATATTTGATATAATCTACACCCTTAGTCCTATCGCCTATCTCAATAGATGTCTTCCCCTCCTTGCGCAAAGCCATTTCGATGTTCTACTACCCATAGTAGAAGAAGGTCTCAAGGACCCCAATGACGAGAAGCGCCGAGCAGCGGCATGGGCGTTAGTGAAATTGGGTAGTGCGGCGGCGACAGACGCTATCTTTAATCTGCTGCCTCGCCTATTCCAAGACCCCGACGACAAGGTACGCCAAGCGGCAGCGTGGGCAGTGGGGCAGATGGGCAGTGTGGCAGCAACAGAGGCTATTATCACGCAACTTGCTCACCTCCTCCAAGACCCCAACCTTGTGGTGCGCCGCTGGGCGGCTTGGGCAGTGGGGCAGATGGGCAGTGTGGCAGCAACAGAGGCTATTATCACGCAACTTGCTCACCTCCTCCAAGACCCCGACCTCAGACCGAGAGGGGATATATAGGGTACAAGTATGATTGTAATAGAGCCAAAAACAATGCTGCGAATAGAGGTAATAGAAGCAGTGAAGCGAGTGTGCAGTAGGGAGGCGATGGAGACAATTCTCGCACAACTTGCTCACCGGCTTCAAGACCCCAACGCCGAGGTACGCCAAGCGGCAGCGCAGGCAGTGGGGCGAATAGGAAGCGCAGCGGCGACCGAACCTATCCTTGAGCTGATGGTCCATCTGCTCCAAGACCCCAACGCCGAGGTACGCCAAACGGCAGTAGCGGCGGTGCGGCGAATAGGAAGTACGGCGATAGAGCCTATCCTCACGCAACTTGCCACCCTGCTCCAAGACCCCAACGATGAGGTACGCCAAGCGGGAGCGTGGGCAGTGGGGCGAATAGGGAGCGCAGCGGCGATAGAGCCTATCCTTGAGCTGATAGTCCATCTGCTTCAAGACCCCAACGACCGAGTGCGCCAAACGGCAGCGTGGGCGGTGGGGCTTATGGGCAGTGAAGTGGCGACCGAACCTATTATTGAGTTGTTGACCCACTTGCTCCAAGACCCCAACGACGAGGTACGCCAAGCGGCAGCGCAGACAGTGGGGCGGCTGGGTGGTGAAGTGGCGACCGAACCTATTATTGAGTTGTTGACCCACTTGCTCCAAGACCCCAACGACGAGGTACGCCAAGCGGCAGCGCAGACAGTGGGGCGGCTGGGTGGTGAAGTGGCGACCGAACCTATTATTGAGTTGTTGACCCACTTGCTCCAAGACCCCAACGACGAGGTACGCCAAGCGGCAGCGCAGGCAGTGGGGTGGCTGGATAGTGAAGAGCCGACCGAGCCTATCCTTGAGCTGATAGTCCATCTGCTTCAAGACCCCAACGCCGAGGTACGCCAAACGGCAGTAGAGGCGGTGCGGCGAATAGGGAGTACGGCGATAGAGCCTATCCTCACGCAACTTGCTCACCTCCTCCAAGACCCCAACGACGAGGTGCGCCAAGCGGCAGTAGAGGCAGTGAAGGAAATCGGCAGTGCGGCGGCGATAGAGCCTATCCTTACTCACCTGGCTCACCTGCTTCAAGACTCCAACGATGAAGTGCGCCAAGCGGCAGCGTGGGCAGTGGGGCAGATGGGGAGCGCGGCGGCGATAGAGCCTATCCTTGAGCTGATAGTCCACCTGCTTCAAGACTCCAACGATGAGGTACGCCAAGCGGCAGCGTGGGCAGTGGGGCGGATGGGGAGCGCGGCGGCGACAGAGCCTATCCTCACGCAACTTGCTCACCTCCTCCAAGACCCCAACGCCGAGATGCGCCAAGCGGCAGCGTGGGCAGTGGGGCAGATGGGCAGTGTGGCGGCGATAGAACCTATCCTCACGCAACTTACCATTCTGCTTCAAGACCCCAACGCCGAGATGCGCCAAGCGGCAGCGTGGGCAGTGGGGCGGATGGGCAGCGTGGCGGCGACAGAGCCTATCCTCACGCAACTTCCCACCCTGCTCCAAGACCCCAACAACCTAACGCGCCGATTGGCAGTGTGGGCAGTGGGGCGAATGGGCAGTGCAGCGGCGACGGAAGCTATCCTAAGCCAACTTGCTCACCTGCTTCAAGACCCCAACGCCGAGATGCGCCAAGAGGCAGCGCGGGCAGTGGGGCAAATAGGGAGCGCGGCGGCGATAGAGCCTATCCTCACGCAACTTGCTCAACTGTCCCAGGGCCCCAACGACGAAGCACGCGAAGATGCAGAGTGGGCAGTGCACGAGATAGGAAATGCGGTGGCGATGGATCTCCTGAAACTTACTCAACAGTCCCGATACTCTAACGATAAAGTATGTCATACGGCAGTAGAGGCAGTGAATGAGATGGGAGAGGCGGTGACACAACATATCCTGAGGAATCTGCCTGATTTGTCAGATCCCGAGTCACTGTCTTGGCAAGTAAAGATAATATTGAACAAGATAGCCCGACATGGCTTACGAGTCGTTAGGGGGGACGATGGGGAGTGGCAGGCGCGCACGGTTGAGCAGTTGAGCCAGTGAGTGCGGAGCGGGTTGGTTTGACCTCGTATCGTCAACCCTTCTTTTGTACGATGGGTCTGCGATGCTTCCCTGCGTTCAGCATGACGAGGGTGGGGGGCGTTTAGCATAGCGGGAGACAGCGCTTCCCGCCCCCTGCGTTTAGGGGGCGGGTCAGGGTGGGGGTAAATCGC
>JBDNDR010000229.1:0-4062 GCA_046718995.1 Fimbriimonadales bacterium | reverse complement strand
TTCCAGCACGAATCGGAGCGTCTCTCGAACCAGGTCGTCATCGTCTACGATGAGGACTTGTCGGGACTCCGTTTTCGGTGCATTATCTGTTTTCACTGGTTCAAAAAGCCGGTACACATCCATGCCGATAGCCTCCCTAGCACATCCTTGCGCATTAGGATTATTGGCTACGAGGGCACTTCTCTTGAGACGAGCATTAAAAAACTGGTACTCTTGCGGGGTTAGCCACACTGCCCCCGGTGGCGCAGGGCATGGTCTACCAGCACCAGCGCGACCATCGCCTCCACCATTGGCACTGCACGAGGGAGTACGCAAGGGTCGTGGCGCCCTTTTGCCTGCAAAGTGGCGGACTGTCCCTGCTCGTCCACCGTCTCTTGGGGCTTGAAAATCGTGGCGGTCGGTTTGAACGCGACACGCAGGTCGAGCGGCTCGCCGTTGCTAATACCCCCTTGCACCCCGCCTGAATGGTTGGTTCGGGTGCGGATGCGTCCACTCTCATCGGTGTAGAAAGCATCGTTGTGTTCGCTACCCCGCATCAGCACGCCCCGAAAGCCTGAGCCAATCTCAAAACCCTTGCTGGCAGGCAGACTCATCACCGCTTTCGCCAAGTCCGCCTCCAGCTTGTCAAACACGGGACTGCCCCAACCCACAGGCAGGTTGCGCGCGACACAACGAATCACGCCACCTACCGAGTCGCCTTGTTTGCGGATTTGCTCAATGTGCTGAATCATTTGCTGGGCAGCTTCGGGGTCAGGACAGCGCACGGGGTTGCTCTCTACCTGCTCCAGCGTCACCGTATCGGGGTCAACCTCGGCGTGCAGAGTATGGATTTGCTCCACCCAAGCGAGTACCTCCACATTCCAGAGGGTACGCAACACCTTCTTTGCCAAGGCGCCTCCTGCCACACGCCCGATGGTCTCACGGGCACTACTGCGCCCACCGCCCTGCCAGTTGCGGATACCGTACTTCGCTTGATAAGTATAGTCTGCGTGGGAAGGGCGGTACAGGTGTTTGAAACTCTCGTAGGCTTCGGGACGGGCATCCTCGTTCCAGACCATCATCAGGATAGGGGTGCCCAGCGTTTGACCTTCAAATACGCCCGATAGGATATGGACGGTATCGCTCTCTTTGCGTTGGGTGACCAGTTTACTCTGTCCGGGGCGCCGTCGGTCGAGTTCGAACTGGATTTCTTCGGGCGTGATAGGGATTCGGGGCGGACAGCCATCCACCACGACGCCCACAGCACCGCCGTGCGACTCGCCCCAGGTCGTAATTCGGAACAGGTGCCCAAAGGTGTTCACAGTGGAATTGTACCTCTCTCAGCGAGGCTTAGCGCATCCGTCCAGGCGGCGGGTACCGACGCGCCTCTTCGTCCAGCACCAGCACCCAGTCTTGCTGAGGGTCTGGCGATTGGAAGGTGCGTTCGGGTTCACGGGCGAATCGCCCCATCTCTTGGGCGCGCCCGTTGCGTGGGTCGTACCACCAGCCTATGAGCCGGCGCCCTTCCAAGTTGCCCGTCGCCAGTGTGAAGGGTTTGCCCATCGGAGGCACATAGACGAACGCATAGCTCCCATCGGCGGAGCGGCAGGCACGCATCCGCACAGCACCTTTGCCAACCTCAGAGCGGATGAGCGACTGGTCGGGGATGCGCATCAGCATCGGGCGCGACATCACCAGCCGACGCGCATATTGAATCTGGCTGGCTCCTGGCAATCCGAGTGCCTGACGCCAACTCAGGCGCGCGTGGGTGACCGGTGAATGCTTACCCGGCTCGTACATCTGCCAGATTTCGTGGCAACCGTAGGTGTGTCCGTGCGCTCCAGCAAACAGCGCCAGATAGCACGCCCGCCGAACATCGTATGCACCAAACCAGCCGTTTTCGGGGTTGAAATTAATCGGATGATTCTCGTAGTTCGGCTCGCCATCCATGCAGGGTTTCGACGGCTGAAGGCGGAGGTTCTCCGTAATCCAGTCATCGTTCTGCTCGTACTGCTTGGAATGTCCCGACTGGAGCATATTGAAATCCAGCCAAGGCTCGGCGTGCAGAATCTGCGAGGGTTGTAGACCGCCCCAGGCGTGGTAGGTCATCAGGTGGGCACCGCCATCGCCCGCGCGCAGACCTTCTGCCATCGCCCGCACAATCGCGCGGTGTGTCTCGGTCTCTACCGCCCGGTCACCACCCAGAATCCAGATGATGGGCTTATTGCGGTAGCGTCGCCCGACATACTCCCCGTAGATGCGCGCATTCTCGGGCGTGAAGATTTCGGGTCCGACACCCCACTTGCGATGGAACTTGTCGCCCCAAGTGGGGAGCATCCCGATATACAGTCCCAGCGACTCTGCAAGGTTCACGATGGCGTCCACATGCTGGAAATAGGCTTCGTTGGGCTTGGTGGGGTCTTCATCGTGGAGCGGAAGATGTCCGTACGGGTTCGGGGTGCGCAATCCATCCAACTCCGCCAGTACAACGGCTTGGATCACAGTGTAGCCTTTGCGGGCACGGTCGCGCAGATAGAGTTCTGCCTCCTCCCGGTTGAGCCGATGAAACAGCTCCCACGCCGTGTCGGCTTGGTAGAAAAACGGTTTCCCACTCTCGGTCACGAGGAAGCGTCGCGCACCCGGATGACCCGACTGGTCAAAAACCCGTAGTCTTGGCAGGCTTCGCATACGGATACAATACCCGAATCGGGTATCCTTAGCATGGCTAACCGATTGGTTGGCACTATGATTAGGAGGTATTGAAGCGTCCTATGAGTTATCCGTGCTATATGCGCTTACCCCACCACCTCCAGCAGGTGACCGATGTGGTGGACCTGATTGGGTACACCCCGCTGATTCGGCTACGACGCGTGACGGCGCACCTGCCAGATACAGTGGAAGTCTATGGGAAGGCGGAGTGGTTCAATCCGGGTGGCTCGGTGAAAGACCGCCCTGCGTGGAACATCGTCCGTACGGCGATTGAGCGGGGCGAACTGACGCCCGACAAACGCCTGCTGGACGCTACCTCGGGCAACACGGGGATTGCGTTTGCGATGATTGGCGCCGCCTTAGGGTTCGGTGTGACGCTCTGTATGCCCGCCAATGTGAGCGAAGAGCGCAAGCGTATCCTCAAGGCATACGGCGCCGAGGTGATTCTGACCGACCCGCTGGAAAGCTCGGACGGTGCGATTCGCAAAGCGCGTCAGCTCTATGCCGAGTGCCCCGAACGCTACTTCTATGCCGACCAGTACAATAACCCCGCCAACTGGCAGGCGCACTACGAGACCACAGGTGTAGAGATTTGGCATCAGACCGAAGGGCGGATTACCCACTTCGTGGCGGGGCTGGGCACATCGGGCACCTTCGTCGGCACAACACGGCGCCTGCGCGAGTATAACCCGAATATCCGGTGCATCTCGTTCCAGCCCGACTCGCCGTTTCACGGGCTGGAGGGGCTTAAGCATATGGAGACCGCCATCGTGCCGGGCATCTATGACCCCAGTCTGGCAGACCAAGACCTCCGAATCGCCACCGAGTCGGCTTATCAGATGGTGAAACGCTTAGCGCGTGAGGAGGGATTGCTGGTCGGTATTTCGGCGGGCGCAGCGGTTGCGATGAGCCTCCAAGTGGCGGAGCAGGTCGTTCAGGAAGCGCAACAGAAGGGCGAGGTGCCCCAAGCTGTTATTGTGACAATCCTGTGCGACTCAGCGGACAAATATCTGTCCGACCCCTTTTGGGATGATGAGCGATTTTAGCCTTCAATTTGGGGCAGGCGTAGCCGAGGCAATCCGTGCGCACGCCTGTGAGGACTATCCCCACGAGTGTTGTGGCGCACTGTTGGGCACAGAGGAGGGCAACAAACGGCTTGTCAGTCGCATCATTCGCCTCACAAACGAGCGCACCGACGAACGGGAGCGACGCTTTTTCGTTAGTCCCCAGCAAGTACTGATGGTGGAGCGTACCGCCTCTCGGGAAGGGCTTCTGCTGTTGGGCTTTTACCACTCGCATCCCGACCACCCCGCCATCCCCTCGGAGTATGACCGTCAGCACGCCCTGCCCTACTATTCGTATGTGATAGTCTCC
>JBDNDR010000228.1:0-4073 GCA_046718995.1 Fimbriimonadales bacterium | reverse complement strand
GCATCTCCCTCTCGTTACCCTGAGCATCTCCCCTTCGTCACCCTGAGCCGCAGGCGAAGGGTCTGAGATGCTTCGCTGACGCTCAGCATGACGGGGTGGGCGTTCCTGCCTCAGGCGTCCTTCCGTTACCCGGAGCGTCTCCCTCTCGTTACCCTGAGCATCTCCCCTTCGTCACCCTGAGCCGCAGGCGAAGGGTCTGAGATGCTTCGCTTCGCTCCGCATGACGAGGGTGGGGGTCAGTGCAGGCTTCTCTCTCTGCTTGCGGAAAGGGGCTGTCACCTTCGGAGCTTGCCTTGCGCGCCTGTTGCCCTTCCTGTGAGGGTGGCATAGGCGGCGTGGAACCGCTCGACTCGTCCACCGGCTCAAACTGGTAGTAATAAATCTTGCGTCCGTCGGGTTTGGTCTCGGTGCGTTTGTGCATTCGGAAGCGCATTAGGCATCTCCTGCATACTGTTGGGCGAGTGCGACCGCACCGAGAATGCCGGCATCCTCTATCCGTTCAGCGAGTACCACGCGACAGCCTTCCAATAAGGTGGGGATAGCATAGTCGCGCACGGTACGGTGGATGGCTCGGAACAGTGGCTCGCCTGCTTTCGCTATCTGTCCCCCAATCGCGACCACTTCGGGGTTGAAGGTGTTGATGTGCGTGGCGACAGCGATGCCGACATAGGTGCCAATCTCGTCCCAGATTTCCAGTGCGGCGGTGTCGCCTTGTTCTGATGCCTGCGCCACCAAAGCGGGGGTGATTTTGGAGGGGTCGCTCTCGGTGAGGGTATTGAGCAAGCTCTGGGGATTGCGCCGCATCTTTTCGCGGGCGAGTTCCACAATTGCATCGCGCTGGGCGAACGCCTCTACACAGCCCATCGCACCGCACCCACACCGACGACCGTGCCAATTGATAATCGTGTGCCCTAGCTCGCCCGCGCCACCGTTCATTCCAACGAGTAGGATGCCGCCCTGCCAGCGGGCGTTACCCTGAATCTGGTGATGGGTCAGCACCACGCCCCCGCCAATCCCCGTACCGAGCGTGAACATCACTAAGCCTTTCGCGCTCCCACGCCCTGAGCCGTAGTAGTACTCACCCAGTGCGGCAAGGTTCGCATCGTTGCCCATATAGACGGGGATAGAGATACGCGCTCGGATGGCGTCGGCGAGCGGCACATTCTGCCAGACCTCAAAGACCTCGCCCTTACGCTCGCCGAAGTTCGGTGCCCAGCGCACGACCCCATGCATCGCATCGATATGTCCTGGCACCGCCATCCCGATGGCGCCCACCTGCGCTGATACCAGCCCAGCGCGTTCCAACGCCTGATGGATGGTGAACACAATCTGCTCTAAGGTGATTTTGAAGCCTTCCTGCGCACGCGAGGGGTTCTGGGCATACTCTCCTAAGGGTGTCCCATCCGCAGAGAAGACACCGGCTCGGACATTCGTGCCACCCAAATCCACGCCGACGACCGCCTTCGCCATAGCGTGTGGAGTATACCTGTTGCTCACAACACTGCCAATACCACAGGCGTCGGCTCTATAGGCATATCCACGATGTCAAATGCGCCTTCCGCCAGCGCCAGCACATTCTGAAGCGCCTCGTGATGACGCGCATGAAGCACCATGAGCGGTTCCCCACCGCGCACTGGCTCGCCCACCGACTTCAGCACCTCCACCCCGACCGCGTGGTCTATGGTGTCTTCCTTCGTCTGGCGTCCTGCCCCCAGACGAAGCGCGATTTCAGCCACCACGCGCGGATGGATTGCGTTCACCCAACCGGAGCGGTGCGCCACCACCGTATGTTGGATAGGGGCAGTGGGGAGGCGTTCGTCGGGTTGGTCAATCACATGGGGGTCGCCACCTTGCGCTTCGACTAACTGACGAAACTTCTCTAACGCATACCCCTCGCTCAACAGGCGTTCCGCTTGTGCGTAGCCCGATTCGGGGGTCTCGGCGAGCTGGCACAGGTGGAGCGCCGTACCTGCCAGACGCAGACACAGTTCGCGAAAGCGCGGGCAGTAGGGCTGGTCGGGTGTGAGGGTCTGGATTGCCTCGCGTACCTCCAGCGCATTGCCCACTGTTCGTCCGAGCGGCTGGCTCATGTCGGTGAGCAGGGCACGCACCTTCCGTCCAGCCCCTTCACCGATGGCAATCAGTGCCTCTGCCAGCGCTTGGGCACGCTCCCGTGTTGGCATAAACGCGCCTGAGCCGACTTTGACATCCAACACGATGTGCTGGGCGCCACCTGCCAGTTTCTTACTCATAATGCTGGAGGCGATGAGCGGGATACTCTCGACGGTGGCGGTGGCGTCGCGCAGGGCATAGATTTTCTTGTCGGCAGGCACCAACTGAGCCGACTGCCCTACCAAGCAACATCCGACTCGGCGCACCTGCTCCAGCATCTCTGCCACACTCATTTCGGTACGGTAGCCGGGTATCGACTCCAGTTTGTCCACCGTGCCCCCCGTGAAGCCGAGTCCGCGCCCGGACATCTTGACGAGGGTCGCGCCCGCCGAAGCGAGCAGGGGCACCACCACGAGGCTGGTCTTATCGCCGACACCGCCGGTGGAGTGTTTGTCAAGGGTGGGCTGGGGCAAGCTGGAGAGGTCTAACTGTTCACCTGAGTGTGCCATCGCCTCGGTCAGGGCGAGCATCTCCTGCGCATTCAGCCCCCTCAGATAGCACGCCATCAGCCAGGCGGACATCTGGTAGTCAGGGATAGTGCCCTGCGTGTAGCCCGCTACGATGGCTTGGATTTCCTGAGCCGTGTGGGTGTCGCCATCTCGCTTCTTTGCAATCCACTCGCGCATAGCCCGATTGTACCCGTGAACGCGAATCGACGGACAGCCCCCACTTTGGGTTAAGTCACGCCCCAAATTTCGGAAACTTTCCCCCAGATTACCAGTAATTACTCTAACAATATTCCCATCTGTAAGGAGATGGTGTTATGAAGACTATAGGCAACCTTCTGACCGGTTTTCGGGATTTTGTACAGGCAGTTCGGACTGCTATCTCCAATCACGAGCGTTGGAGTGAGACATTCACGCGCTTGCTACGCCGTCTGACTTTCCGCCACGATGCCCCGACCACTGACCAGTCCACTGACACAACGCACGCCGTCGTTTACATCGAGAAGCAGCCTTCGCCGTCCCCCACCGATCCGATTACGACACTGATTCAACAGAAGACCGAGTCTTACCTGAGCGGTCGCAATCTCCAGATTGTGGAGTTCCAATCTGCTGAGGGCGAGAACCGTGAGCTGTGTCAGCGTCGGCATCTGGCACGCTTCATGGTGGAGCACTGTGATGTCGTGTTACCTTTGGTGCAAGCCCTACGCCCCACCTTGCAGAACGGGCGCCTCGTCACTTGGTGCATGGACGAGGACGACCCCGATGCCCTCTGTGTGCTGACCAATGTCGGTTCGCGGATGCATCAGCGGTTCTTCCTGAAGCATTACCAGTACCATCGCTCGACGCTCCAGTTGAAGATGCGGGTTCGGAACCATCCCTTTGCGCACAACTTTATCTCGGGGCAGTGGTTCGAGATGGGTGTGGCAGAGTTGGTGCGCACTTGGCTCCGCAAGCAGGGCTACCGCCATTTTCTCTATCAGAATCTCAAACTTCACTGTCATCGGGGCGCCGTCGTGGAGATTGACCTGTTCTTGGCGGTGCGTGTAGGCGACGAACTGCGCTGGCTGATGCTGGAGTGCAAGAGCGGGATTGCCATCAGTGCGGACGAGGCGAACCAAGTAGCGAGGGCGAGCCGCTTGCTGAACCTCTTCGGCAACCGCTGTGCCGTGGTCGTGCCCGAAAGGGTAGAGCCTTCACAGGGCACGGTCTGGGCAGAGAAGACGGGTACTTCGCTGGTCGGGATAGACCAACTGGGGACTTTCTTGTGCGAGGCACTACGATAATACCCCGTCGCCTGCAAGCCGAGAGGGGAGTTTTCACCTCACCCCCAGCCTCGCTCCGTAAACAGAGAGGGGAGTTTTCACCTCACCCCCAGCCCCGCTCCGTAAACGGAGAGGGGAGTTTTCACCTCACCCCCAGCCCCGCTCCGTAAACGGAGAGGGGAGTTTTCACCTC
>JBDNDR010000227.1:0-4086 GCA_046718995.1 Fimbriimonadales bacterium | reverse complement strand
CCCGCTCTACCACACGCAGAGTGTTCTCAAACTGTTCGTCGGTCTCGCCGGGGAAGCCCACGATAATATCGGTGGTGATGGCAATGCCCGGCACGCGCTCGCGGAGTTTGCGTACCACCTCTTCAAACTGCTCCACCGTATAGAGCCGCCGCATCGCTTTGAGAACCTCATCATCGCCCGATTGGAGGGGCAGATGAACCTGTTCCATCACTTTCGGCAGGGTGGCAATCGCTTCAATTAGGTCATCGCGGAAGTCGCGTGGGTAGGGCGAGGTGAAGCGGATACGCTCGATGCCTTCAATATCGTTGATGAGTTTGAGCAGGCGAGCGAACGGCACACGCCCCTCCAGCAGATTCTTGCCGTAGGAGTTCACCGTCTGACCCAGAAGCGTGACCTCTTTGGTACCGCGTTGAGCGAGGAGTCGGATTTCCTCCACAATATCGGCGGTGGGGCGGCTCCGCTCGCGCCCGCGGGTGGTCGGTACAATACAAAAAGTGCAGAACTTATCGCACCCATACTGGATGGGCACGAACGCTTTGAGTTTCGGCTTGCGGTCAACCTTGCGCTGGGGAATATCGGTCACGACGGCGCCTTTGCGTTCGGGCAGTTCTAGTCGGAGGGCGAACCGTCGCTTCTGGATGACCTCTTCCAAAAGTGCCCCGACCTGTGCCACATGCGCCGTGCCGACCACCATATCCACATGGGGCGCACGCTGTTTAATCTCTTGGGCACGCAGTTGCGCCATACAGCCACACACGCCGATGACCATACTGGGCTTGCGCTCTTTGAGCTTGCGCAGTTGCCCCAGCGTGCTGAACACCTTGTCCTCCGGCTTGCGTCGGACGGAGCAGGTGTTGAGCAGGACGACATCGGCTTCCTCCAAGCGTTCGGTCGGCTCGTACCCGCGTTCCTGCAGGTACAGCCCCATCTGCTCGGAGTCTTCCTCGTTCATCTGACAGCCCCAAGTGAGAATGGCATAGCGTGGCATCGTCAATAGATTATACCGTGTGGGTGGTAGTGCCGATTCTTTATAGATCCCCCCTTGACAAACGGCAAAAAATGTGCTATAATAGGGTACGCTAATCGGTTAACGGTACTCGGTTAGCCGGAGACCGAATAGCGAATCATCCAACGAATGGAGGCATAAGCGATGAAGCGACTCTTAGCAGTAGGTGTAGCGATAGCAATGTTTGCCCTTTGGGCAGATGCCCAATCGGTCATTGTCAGACCGTATGTATGGCACGATGACGCGTCGTCCAACTTCTCGGCAACCTTCTCGGGCGGATGCCTTACCCTGTCGGATACCTCTACCGACTGCCAAGGTCCGACTGGCTCGGACTGGTACTCTCAGTGTGGTTGGGCGAACCGCCATGTGTGGTTTCTTTCCCTTGATGGGATTACCCCAGCGGTGTTCGACCCAGACTCCGACGGCAGCTCGCTGGAGGTCGAGGTCACTTTCAACTTGACCCCTGTGATGCAAGATTCACGCACCGTTGAGTCGGGACTATTCTTCCTCGAACGCCCCTTCCCGCGCTACCCACGCGAAATCAACGATCAGGGCAACTGGTTCGCCGACGGCGTGCTGATGGTGGCGAACGAGTCAGCTGGGGGTGCCGGTGGCGAGATTGCGGCGTTTGGAGGGCGCATGCCTTTCTGGAACGGAGGTGGTGTGCGCTATCAAGGTGGTCCCATTACCCTCGTGTTCCGTTATGATGGTCAGACCAAGCGAGTGCAGTACGAAGTGCGTTATGGTAGCAACACTGCCACCAGCGGCTGGCTCAATCCGGGCGATTCAGGCAGCTTCTATAACGGTGGACCGCACGGACTGCGCTACTTCTCTATCGGAGGCTTTTTGCAAATTAACGGAATCAATCAGGGCAACACTCAAGGTGGAACCGCTCAGTGGTGCACTATCAAGCTCAACGGCAGAACCGTGCTGGGTCCCACCTCAGGTGATGTGAACCTGGACGGTTGCGTAGATGACGCTGACCTGTTGTCGGTTCTGTTCAACTTCGGTACAGGCTGCGGTAACTGAGCATCGTTGACCTCCGGGGGTATCCTCACGGAGGGTACCCCCCTCAGAACGAGCCATGATGAATAAGCGTAGAGTGACTTTGGCGGATGTTGCTAAGCGGGCGGGGGTTTCAAAGGTGACCGTCTCGAACATCCTCAACAATCGCCCGACCGCAGTGCCTATTAGCGAGGCGACACGCGAGCGTGTGCTGGCTGTCGTCCAGGAGCTTGGCTATTACCCTAACGCTGTTGCGCGCGCTCTCGCCCGCCAGCGCACCGACACCATTGCGATTGTCTTGCAGTTCCCTGCCATTTTTCAGGGCTGGTCAGGTTTCACCAGTGAGCTGATGCACGGCGTGATCGACAAGGCGATTGAATTGGGCTACGACATCCTGATGGAGACGCGTGCCCAGCCGTCGGTAGAGGCAGAGGCACAAGCGCTAATGGACGGGCGCGTGGACGGTGCGCTCCTCCTGCGTGATTACAACGACCCCCTTTCAGACATCTTGGCACAGCGCGGGTTCCCTCATGTGCTGTTCTTCACGCGCAGTCCCCGAACCGACGCCTACTGGGTGGACTGCGACAACTTGCAAGGGGCACGCTTAGCGACCGAACACCTGATACGGCTGGGACACACCCGAATCGCTCACTTAGCCGGCTCTATGAGTGCGCTCAGTGCGCGTGAACGCTTGCAGGGCTACCGCCAGACGATGGAAGCCCATGGATTAGAAGTGCACCCTGAGTGGGTCATTTCGGCGACCTACGGTGGGGCGGACCTTTCACCGCTTCAGGAACTGCTCCGACGCCCCGACCGTCCGACCGCCCTGTTCGCATGGAGCGACGAGGTGGCAGTGCGTGCCCTTAGACTCTGTGAGGCGATGGGGCTACGCATCCCTGACGATATAGCCATCGTAGGCTACGATTCGACCCCCATCTGCGACCATACGCGCCCTACTCTCACCAGCGTTCGTCAACCCATCTATGAGATGGCGGCGGCAGCGGTTGCTCTATTGGTGGACTTGTTAAACGAGCAGAACCCTGAACCAAAGACACGGCTCTTCGCACCCAGCTTGCAGGTGCGCGAATCGTGTGGAGGTGAGCATAATGATGAAGCAAGAGATTGACCCGAAACTCGCGATTGGCACCTTAGCCATCCTGATTGTTATAGTGGTCGGCGTGTACTACTTCCTATTCCGCACGCCCTCCGGCGAGTTGACCCCTGAGCAAGCGGGAGTTGGCGCACCAGTGCGTCCGGGAGAACTGCCGCCAGGTACGCCACCCCCACCTTGGGCATCCCCTGACAACCCGAGCGCCCCATCCAATCCCTAAGGAGGTTCCTTATGCGAAAGTATGGCTTTACGCTGATTGAACTGTTGGTCGTGATTGCAATAATTGCCATCTTGGCGGCAATTCTGTTCCCTGTGTTTGCACAGGCACGCGAGTCGGCACGCCTCACAACCTGTGCCAGCAACCTCAAGCAGGTCGGATTAGCAATCCTGATGTACTCTGACGATTACGACGAGACCTTCCCACCCCGACGCGACTTCTTGAATGCAAGCTTCGCCGAGAATGTGTGTCGTTCCTGGAAACACTTGGTGAACCCGTACATCAAGAACAGTGAAGTGTTCCGTTGCCCCACCAATCCGGCGGCTCGCGTGGCAGACGATGCGGCAGACCCGAACCAATGCCCGACGAATCTCCAGCAGACTCCCCGCTTCACACGGGGCTATTTCTACTATCTGCCCTTCTTCCGTTCGGGTGCAGCGGTCGGCTCAGCAGGTTGGTGGCGTGGTGTGGGCTATTCGCAGTCGCGCATCACACACCCTGCCACTGCGCTCCTTATCGGCGAGAATAAGGACATCTATCCCGACTATGGACCCTGGATGTCATACTTCCGTCCCGGGCAGTGGGGTACCGAGGGCTATAGTAACTGGAGCGCACGCCACCGTGGAAGCGAACTGCACTCCAACCTGGTGTTCGCCGATGGGCATGTGAAGTACACCCACTGGGAGCAGACCTGCTTCAACATTAATCCTGACCGGACGAATATGTGGCAGTACAACTGTCAAAATC
>JBDNDR010000226.1:0-4092 GCA_046718995.1 Fimbriimonadales bacterium | reverse complement strand
GGATGTGGAGGGAGCCAGCAGAGCGAGACCACACAAACGGGCACTTCTGTGGCGACAGGCACGCCCGAGACCCCTTCGGCTCCAGCGTCCTCCGAGCCAGCAGCGACCGAGCCTGCCAAAGAGGTTGCCACAGCAGGTGGTGTTGACCCCGAACTCGCTAAGAAGGGTGAGGCGGTCTACAATCAGCTGGGTTGCAACACCTGCCATATGAACCCCAAGTCCGCGGTTAAGTCGCCTGACCTACGCGGGCTGTATGGGCACGAGGTGAAGCTCACGAACGGGCAGACGGTCAAGGCAGACGAGGCGTACCTGATCGAGTCGATTAAGAACCCGACCGCCAAGGTGGTAGAGGGCTACCAGCCGGTGATGCCTCCGTATGCTGCGCTGAGCGACGAGCAAATCAATCAGTTAGTCGCCTATATCAAGTCTTTAGCCGATCAGAAACCTGAAGGAACCAGCTGATAGGGTGCTTCCCCTCGCCTGCGAGGGGACACCCAATTTTTCACAGGAGGGAACAGATGATGAAAGAGTCTCAGGAGCAGTTCATTCCGAAGGGCGCCGTGGCGTTCTTCTTTGCGATGATCCTCTTCTACGCCTTGATTTGGCTTTCGACCTATGTGGTTATGCTCAGCTGGAGGTGAACATCATGGTCGACCGTTTTGAGAAGCGAGCGATAGTTGTAGCGTTGACCTTAGTGTTATCGTTCTTTGCTCTGCTGGTCTATGCAGCGAAGGGCTTGGGGGCTGACCTGCCCACCTGTGTAACGGATATGAAGCCGTTCAAGCAGGGTGAGCTGATTCAGCTGGGCGACAAGCGCTATCAGCTCAACGCTGTGGCGAAGATGTGGAACTTTGAGCCGAACGAGATTCGCATCCCTGCAGGCTCTACGGTGGACATCTATGTGGTCAGCACCGATGTGATGCACGGCTTCCATGTCAATAACACGCTGATTAACCTGATGGCGATTCCGAATGTGGTGAACTACTCGCGCGTGAAGTTTGACAAGCCCGGCACCTACGACATCATTTGCCACGAGTATTGCGGGGTCTTCCACCAGAACATGGTGGGCAAGATTATTGTGGAGTAAGGAGGCACAGCGATGGAAAATGTGTTGACTGGACAGAAGATTGCGGTATCGCGTTCTGAGGCAGGGGTTCTTTCGGGTGCCACGCGCTTCATCATCCTGAGTGAGATTATCTTTCCGTTCCTTCTGCTGATTTTAGGAGTCGCACTGGGGCTTTTGCAGGTGCTGGCACGCGCAGGGGTACTGAAGAACAGCCACTACTTCGGCTGGATAGAGTACTATCAGGGGCTAACCCTGCACGGCGTGATTAATGCGATTGTGTTCACGACCTATATCATTGTGGCGTTCAGCAACGCGCTGATGGTGTCGGTCTTGAAGCGCCCTTTGAAGATGGGTGTGCAGTGGGTCTCGTGGGCGATGATGTTGGTGGGCACGCTGATGGCGGCGTTTGCGATGCTCACTGGGCGTGCGAATGTGCTTTACACTTTCTATCCCCCGCTCATCGCGCACTGGACTTTCTATGTGGGCACGGTGCTGTTCGTGGTGGGGTCTATCCTTCCGTTCTTCTTGGACTGGATCCCGAACTACCGTGCTTGGAAGCGTGAGAACCCCAACGCACGCATGCCGTTGGCGGTGCTGGGAACCTTTGTGAACTTCACGCTGTGGTTCGTGATGCTGGTGCCTGTGGCGATTGAAATCCTGTTCCAGTTGCTTCCGCTCTCGCTGGGGCTGGTGGACGAGATTAACCCGCTGTTGGCGCGCACGCTGTTCTGGGTGTTCGGGCATCCGTTGGTCTACTTCTGGCTCCTCCCCGCCTATGTGATGCTCTACACCATCTTGCCGAAGCTGGTGGGCGGTAAGCTCTATTCCGACCCGGCGGCGCGCTTGGCGTTTATGCTGTTCCTCGTCTTTTCGGTGCCTGTGGGTCTCCACCATCAGTATACGGAGGGCGGTCTCTCGGCGAACTACAAGCTCCTGCACGCGTTCCTGACCTTTATGGTGGCGTTGCCGAGCTTCATCACGGCGTTCACGGTAGCCGCATCGATGGAGTATGGAGCGCGCCAGCAGGGAGGTCGTGGGTTGTTCGGCTGGTGGGGGAAACTGCCCTACTTCAGCACCAAAGGTGACCAGTGGCTCTTCTCCTACTTTGTGGCGGGGCTTCTGCTGTTCCTGGTGGGGGGCATCACGGGCATCATCAACGCTTCGTACAATATGAACCTCGTGGTGCATAACACCTCGTTCGTGTCGGGACACTTCCACACTACGGTCGGCGGACTGGTCACGCTGAGTTTCTTGGGCATCAGCCTCTACCTCCTTGCGAAACTGCGTGGCACGGAGGTTGCTTTCAAGAAGCTGGCGGTGGCGATGCCCTATCTGTGGCTGGTTGGGTTCTTCATCTTTGATGTGGCGAAGTCGGTGGTCGGCATTATGGGTGCGCCTCGTCGGACGAACATGGGGCTTTCCTACGCCGATTCGGCTTCCCCGCTCTATCAGCCGGACTGGGTCATCTGGAACCATCTGACGATGCTGGGTGGGGTTATCGCCGTCGTTGGGTTCGTGTTGTATATGGTCTCGTTCTTCGGCACGCTGTTCGCCAAGCGCACGAGTGAGCCTTCGGTGGAGTTGCCGATAGCAGAGGCGCTCCACGATAACCCTGCGCCTGTGCTGAGCAACTTCCGTCCGTGGCTGGTGGTGATGGTCGTGCTGATTGCCATCTCTTACACCCAGCCCATTATCGAGTCGTTCCGCGTGACGGAGAAGTCGCCCGCCTATAAAGAGAACATGCCTGTCCCCATGAAGATGCTCCAAGGGGGTCAATAGGAGGGAGTGATGCGCGCCTTTGTTCCGAGCCTCCTGTTGATGATGTCGATGGGTACGCTCCTTGCACAGGGCATCCGCCCCAACGAGGAGCGTGCCCTCGGCACCACCGTGCCGAATGTCCGCCTGGTGGATGCAGAGGGCAACCGTTTTGAACTGCATGACCTCAAGGGCAACTATGTCATCCTCAGCCCGGTCTATGTGGGATGCCCTCAAGCGTGTATTGCCATCACGCAGAGCTTGAAGAAGGCAGTGGAACAGGTGGGCGGGCTGGGCGAAGAGTATATCGTGCTGAGCGTCAGTTTCAACCCGAAAGAAGGGCTGAGCGACATCCAGCGGTTCCATAAAAGCCACCAGTTGAACCTGCCCGGCTGGCGCCTCGCCTATGTGCCTGAGGAGAGCCAACTGTTTGCCCTGTTAGACCAGATAGACTTCCGCTTCACCTATATCAACGAGCAAATCTTAGACCATCCGAATGTGATTCTGTTTTTGGACAAAGACCTGGTGATTCGCCACTACGAGTACGGTACGGACTACACGCCTGAGCAGATACAACGAGGTCTACGCATCGCAAGTGGCAAGCTGACTCTGGTGGAGCGTTTATTGCGAACATCCGTACCTCTGCTCCTAATCCTGTTGACCTCTATCGGCGCGGTGGGATGGTATCTGTGGACGACGCGCCCCGAACCGTCGGTGCAACAGACCTCAACGAGCACAAGGTATAATCACTTACCTGAGTGAGGTTAGTAGCTTATGATGCGTTTATTGGATTTCGGGGCACGAACCGAGTATGCAGTACGCACTTTAGCCATCTTGGCAGAGCGTGGGGAGGGGGCAATCGTCACCGTCAAGGAGTTGGCGGAGCAGGCAGAGGTTTCGGTTCACTTTCTCTACACGATTTTTGACATTCTCACTCGTGCGGGGATTGTGCGTCAGTATCGGGGCGTTCGGCGGGGGTTCTCCCTGACCCGCCCAGCGACCGACATCACCTTCTTTGATATCGTGACGGCGATCGAAGGACCCTTGGACAAGAGCTACTGCCTGTTAGACCGGCGTTATCCGTGTCGAGAGCGTGGCTCGTGTGCAGCGCATGGACTCTGGCAATATCTGCGTGAGCAGGCGGAGCAGGCGATGCGCTCGGTCACGCTGGACGATATAGCGCATCAAAACCCACCTTGGCACCGCCTAAAAGAGAGGATTGCGGAGCGGGTCGGGGACGGGGTCATCCCGCCGACGCGTTAGTTACTCCA